>JAISRT010000032.1 GCA_031273495.1 Candidatus Ancillula kalotermitis
CTTAATGAGTGCTTTAGCACGAATTTAGGAGCGCAATCGTCATTTTTTGATAGAAAAATTTCTTAGAGTTAAAGGCTACGAATTTAGAGAGAATGCAAAACGGAACCGTGACGATAAACCGCCGCGGGAGAGGTTGCGACGCGGGGGGGCACACCGCGCCAATATGGATCCTCGGGACAAGCCCAAGGATGACAGGCGGAGCGGGGTGTGCAAGTGGATCCTCGGGACAAGCCCAAGGATGACATGGGACAGACAAGCCCAAGGATGACATGGGGGGCAGTGTGCCCGAGGATGACATGGGGGGCAGTGCGAAACAAGTCAGGTGTGCATGCGCAGGAAAGTGCCAGGGGGGAAGTCGTCACTCTGAGACCCGAAGCTGAACTTAAGCAGTTGGTCCGCGTGTTGGGTCGCTTCTTGTTCGAGAGGAGCAGGGAGCATCGTGCCCTTTTTTCGCGAGTGTGGGTCATCGAGCCCCCATATGCCCTCTACGACCACTCGCCTACTCTCTTTGAATGGGACCAACACCTCGAGCTCGTCACCTGCTGAAAACTTACCGCGCTGGTGCCACCCGTCCTCAAGCTTCACCGCCGCTGGCTTCCACTCCTGCTTATAACCCTTGTCGAAAAAACTGCTTGGCGTTCTGCCTGCGTCATACCCACCTTCGAGAGCATTGCCTTGAGCGTCTTCTGCGTGCGCATAATAAAACCCTGTGCTATACTGGCGATGACTAATCTTCTGGACATCTTCAAGCAGTTCATCCGACACTGCGGAGTTCCTGTCTGCGTAAAACTGATCGACTGCCCTGCGGTAGGCATTAACACATGAGGCAACGTAGAAACTTGACTTGGCGCGTCCTTCAATTTTGAGTGAAGTCACACCCGCGTCCGCCAAATCCTTAATGTTCTCCACCATGCATAGGTCCTTCGAATTGAGGATGTAAGACCCCTGAGAAAGCACAGTCCCATCTTGATTGCGCACTGCCTTTTCCACCACATTGAGGCTGAGTTCGGGGTGCCCAGGGTTGGTTATGTCATACTCCCACCTGCAGGGCTGACTACACTCCCCATGGTTGGCGTCACGGTCGTTAAAATACTTCGAAATCAAGCACCTCCCCGACATCGACATACATATTGCGCCATGGACAAAACACTCGATTTCTAGGTCAGCGGGTATATTTTCGCGTATCGTAGCTATGTCAAGCAGCGTTAACTCCCTTGCCAGGACTACTCGACTTGCTCCTAGAGCATGGAGTTCATTTGCGGTTAAAAAGTTCACCACGCCCATCTGAACCGAGATGTGGACTGGTAGATGCGGTGCAACTCTTCTCGCAAGCATTAACACACCCACATCTGCCACTATTATAGCATCAACACCTACCGCGGCAGACATCTTGATAAACTTCTCAAGTTTCCCCACTTCTGCATTCGTCGGCAGCACGTTAACTGTCTGATACACCTTGACATTTCTTGAGTGCGCAAACCTCACCGCCTCTTCAAGCTCTTCAAAACTGAAGTTCGCGGGGGCGGCACGCATCCCAAAGTCCTGAGCTGCAAGGTATACTGCGTCCGCACCGTGCCAGACTGCAATCTTGAGCTGCTCTAGTTCCCCTGCTGGCGCTAAAACTTCAAGCAAAACTAACTTGCTTTTGCCGCTTTGATGTCTTCAAGCAACTTGTCAGGAGTTGAGAACTTGTAATTCGTGTCATTAATGAATATTGCTGGAGTTGCCTGCACCTTACCGCTCTTGCTGATTCTTGAACCGACGGCTTGTGCATAAGGAATATACTTACCGCCCTCAGTTCCGGCTAGTGCAGCACGTGCCGCGGAACTTGGGAAATCAGTCGCCATATCACCAGTATACCCTTCAACTGCTGCCTGCGCAATCGAACTAGAAATACCCGCCTGCTCAATCTTCTTCACAATTGCCTCATTGGAACCGAGATTTACATCATATTTGTTGCCCTCTTCTGGCTGGTTGCTGGTGTTATACATCGAGTCCATAAAGTCGAGATACTTGCTCGGAGCATTCTCACCGACATAATACGCTGCTGCAGCCGCACGGGTTGAATACGCATAGTTCTTGCCAGTGAAGGCGCCGTTTTTGTACTCTGGAGACGTGTTGTCAAACCAGGCGAGCGGGTGATAGACAACATTTGCAAGCCCAGTGTCGATTATTTGACGAATTGTGGGGCTGAACGTTCTGTCAAAGTTTCCGCAAGCTGGACAGATGAAGTCATTATATACATGTAGAGTTGGGATACCACTAATTTTGGCTGAGTCACCCTGACCATTTTTGCTGATGAGGATTGACCCATCTGCCGACCAAACTTTTGAAGGACCTTGACCCGACTCGACAGTGTCTTGAACTTGTTTGCTTAGGTTTGACTCAGAGTTCGGGTTGAGTAAGATTATTGCAACCACTACTGCGATTACAGCAACCACGACAGCGCCAAGAACTCCCGCGAAAATCACGCGTTGACGTTTTGCCTTTGCCTCATTCTCTGCCTGCAGTTTAAGTGCTAAATCTTGGGCAGCCTTAGCCTTGTCCGAACGTGAAGAAGTGCCTGTTTTTTGCGCAGTCTTCTTTTCCGCGCTGGACTTTGCCGAGCTATTAGTTTTTACCTTTGCCATATTTCTCCTTTTGTATACAAATTAGCTTGCATGCCGTTTGACATAACAACCCACGCGGACAGTAAGGGATTTGAACCCCTGGAGGTTTCCCTCAACGGTTTTCAAGACCGCCGCATTCGACCGCTCTGCCAACTGTCCTCCTGCTCCAAGTTTACAGGAACTTGTTACAGTGTAGCACATTTTGCCGTAAAGTTAAATTATATACTGTCGACACCGCGAACTCTAGTGAGAAAGTCCGCAATTACGAGCGCCACCTCTGCTTCGGCAACAATTCTAGCCGGGTAGACCGCCGAACAATCAGAACGCTGCGAGTGTCCACGTGCAGGTGCGCCTGTGCTCAAGTCAACGGTTTCAAGCCCTCCAGGCACGCTAGGAATTGGTTTAACTACTATTCGGGCAATAACATCTTCACCATTGGAAATACCGCCTTCAACACCGCCCGCATTGTTACTCCTGCGTCGAAACTTGCCGTTTTCACTAAGTATCGCGTCGTGCGCCTGCGACCCTCGAAGTGACGCAAACCCGAACCCATGCCCAATTTCAACACCCTTGACCGCCTGGATCGACATCAACGCTCCTGTGAGCGCCGCGTCCAGCCGTGAAGATGCCGAGATATAAGACCCCAGCCCAGCAGGAACATTTTTTGCCACCACTTCAACTATTCCGCCCACTGTTTCACCCTCGCGCACTGCTACATCTGCAAAATCTTGTGCCCGCTGGTCAAACACTTCATCACCTTCACCGTTTTCGCGCACAACTTCACCAAATTGGACTACTTTCGCCTCAACTTCAACTCCAGCAGCCTGAGCAATATATAATTTCGCGATTGCACCTGCTGCAACTCGCGCCGCAGTTTCCCTGGCACTCGCGCGCTCTAGGACAGGCCGAGCATTTTCAAACCCGTACTTGCGTATTCCCTCGAGGTCAGCGTGCCCGGGACGTGGACGCATCAACCGATCATATTCCTCACCTTTAGGTACATTTGGTGCAGCAAAAGGGGGTTTGGGGTCCTCCCCAGGAGAGGGGGTAGCGGAAGACTCGGACTTGTTCGAGGCTGCAGCGAGGGGGAGACTTCCCCCCTTAAAATCCAGTTCATCGGGCGACATAATCGATTCCCACTTTGCCCACTCCGAGTTCAGAATCTCAATCGCAATCGGCGACGCTATCGTTTTGCCATGAATCACGCCACTGAGAATTGTGACATCATCCTGCTCGAACTTCTGACGCTCACCGCGCCCAACACCGCCGCGCCGCTTAGCCAGCTCGCCACGCAGAAATTCCGTCGACACTCGCACCCCTGCTGGAATGCCCTCCACGAGAGCGATAAGCGCCTTGCCGTGGGACTCCCCAGCCGTTCGATAAGTCACCATAATGCGTTAGTTGCGGACGTAGAGGATGTCAACCACGAAAACTAGAGGCTCTTCGCTGCCGAACATAGACTTGGTCTGCTCGCCGTATCCCAGCTCTTTCGGCACGCTAATTAGGACGCGTGAACCCTCTTTTTTGCCGACTAGCGCATCACCCCAGCCTTTAATGACCTGGTTCAAGCCGAACCCGATTGGCTCGCCGCGCTGGAATGACGAATCGAACACCTTGCCATCCCATGACTGGCCGTGGTAGTTAACGTAAACTTTTGTGTTGAGGTTCTCGGCGACTTTACCTTCGCCCTCTTTAAGTACTTGAACCTGAAGTCCAGTAGGCGCACTCCCCTCAAACTGCAAGTCAACTGGGTCGTCGCCAAACATTCCTTCGACAATAACATTTTCTAAAGCCATTTAAGCTCCTTTCGTCCTAATGTCAGTATTGTAGCACAAAGTGGTATACTGTTTAATAATGGTTGAGGAACGTGTGGAAAAGGTGTTGTTAGCAATACTCGAAAAGGTTAAGACGGGCGTCGAGGTTGACAAGCGTGTGCTAAATAGGATCATCTCAGATTTTAACCGTGGAGTGGTTTTGCATACCGAAAAGGTGATGAAGCGACAACTCTACCCGCATTTCGTTAAACTGCAGAAAGCGCGGCAGGGACTAGCGCAGGAGTGGGAATTAGGACACGACGACGAGGCAAAATTACTACAGGCAATCCGGATGAAACCGCGTCGGACGGCGTCAGGTGTTGCAACGATTACAGTCATGACGAAGCCTTGGCAGTGTGGAAGTTCATGTATTTACTGCCCAAATGATGTCAGGATGCCCAAGTCCTACCTCACTGACGAGCCAGTTTGTCAGCGAGCGGAGCGCAACTTCTTCGACCCTTACCTGCAGGTCAGCTCGCGACTCAAGGCGTTGAACGAGATGGGGCACCACACCGACAAGATTGAACTTATTATACTGGGTGGCACTTTCAACGACTATCCAGAGCGGTATCAAATCTGGTATATTAACGAACTGTTTCGGGCACTTAATGACTTCGAGAATGCTGAACTGAACTCTAACGAGCGGAGGAAGTATTATACTAGCAACTACATTCTACACGAGCGGTCAAGCATCGCGGAGTTCGTGAAACCATCGCAGGAACGTATTCTACACGGCGAGTCGAACTATAACACTGAGGTGCGTCGGCTTTACCAGCAGGAATACTCGAATTGGCACAGAGTTAGCGAGCAACAGTGCGCGACCTGGGAGGAGCTCACCGAGAACCATAAGCTTAACGAAGTCGGTGCGCACCGCGTTGTCGGGCTCGTGATAGAAACTCGACCTGACTTGATCTCCGTGGACAATTTGCTTCGAATGCGCCGTCTAGGGTGTACGAAAATACAAATTGGCATCCAGAGCCTTGATGAGCGTATACTCGTACTCAACAAGCGGAATATTAGCGTTGCGGAGATTTCAAGAGCATTCACACTATTACGGATTTTCGGCTTCAAAATACACGCACACTTTATGGTCAATCTATTAGGGCAAACTCCAGTCACGGACAAGGCAGACTATTCGAAGTTCGTCACGCACCCCGATTTTATGCCAGACGAGGTCAAGCTCTACCCTTGCGGACTGATCGACGGGACCGAATTAATGCAGGAGTTCCGTGCGGGAAGGTGGCAGGCGTATTCTGAGGATGACCTTGTGGATGTATTGGTGGCAGACACTCTCGCTACTCCACGCTTCTGCCGCATCTCAAGAATGATTCGGGACTTCTCGTCGCATGACATCGTGTCGGGGAACAAGAAGGGCAACCTCAGGCAAGTCGTTGAGCAAAAAATACTTGAACAGCACGCAGTAGTCAATGAAATTCGGATGCGTGAAGTCAACGACGCCGAAATTATGCCTGAAGACTTGCAGCTGAAGATTACTGAGTATTCCGCAACTGCAGCAGATGAGTTTTTCCTAGAGTGGGTGACGAAAACCGACCAGATTGCCGGGTTTCTACGCCTTTCGTTCCCTCGGGTAGAGTTCATCACCGAGATCAAGGAAGACTTGCCAGTCAAGGGCGATGAGGCGATGATACGGGAAATTCACATCTACGGGAACGTTGCCAAGCTCAATAATGTGTCGAGTGGCGGTCAGCATCTTGGGTTAGGCAGCAAATTGATTGACGAGGCAGTGGAAATAGCGCGCAGTCGTGGCTTCAACAAACTGAACGTAATATCATCGGTCGGCACGCGCGAATACTACCGAAGACGCGGGTTCTTCGACAACGGGCTGTATCAGCAGAAAGCTATTTAGAGAAGAGATACTCCTCAAGCACATTATAGCACAGTTCGATGTTACTCTTCTCAACCTCCTCTTCATCGTGATGTGCAAGCAAGGCGTCACCTGGTCCGAAATTGAGTGCAGGAACTCCGAGCGCTGAGAATCTGGCAACATCTGTCCAACCATACTTCGGTGCGATAGGCTTATTGTTGAACTTCTGTGCGACACTTGAGAACGCTTGAACCTCTTTTAGGCTAGTTCCTGGACGTGCGGCGGGTGACTTGTCAATAATCTCGACTTCGAAGCCCTCAAACCACTGCAGAACGTTCGCAATCGCGGTTTCTAGTGACTTATCTGGTGCAAAACGGTAGTTAATGTGCACTTTCACTTCGTCGGGTATAACATTTGTTGCTATTCCGCCACCTATTTTCGTCGCGTTAAGCCCTTCGATGTATTTCAACCCCTCCACATCAACAATATGCAGCTCGTCATTCCACTCGTTCAAAATGGCAAGCACTTGTTGCAGTTTATGTATAGCATTCTTGCCCACCCAGCTTCGCGCGGAATGTGCCGCCTTCCCACGTGCGACCACATCAAACCGAAGACTACCGTTGCACCCCGCCTCCACCAGAGCGTTCGTGGGCTCACCCAGAATAGCAAAGTCACCTTCAAGTAGATCTGGGCGCTGAGCAGCGAGTATTCCGAGCCCGTTAAGATCAGCAGCAACCTCCTCATTGTCATAGAAAATTGCGGTCAGGTCGTATTTTAGCGCTAGTGTATTGTCCATCACGCGTGATAAGAGCGCAAGGAACACAGCATCCCCCGCTTTCATATCTACAGCCCCACGTCCCCAGATTGAAGTGCCCTTGTCGACGCTAGGGAAGTTCGCGGTTTGAGTCGAGATTGGCACGGTGTCAAGGTGCCCAGCAAGGACTACGCGGTGCCCAAGATTAAAGTCAGTGCGCGCAATTATGCAATTATTGACGCGCTCCACTTGGAAAACACTTGAATACTGCTGAAGATATCTGAACACCCAAGTAGCGATGTCGTCTTCGTTTCCGGAAACTGATTCGATGTCGCAGAGTGTCCTAGTCAATTCTATCGGGGTCATCAGTCTAGTGTAGCACACTGCCCCCGTGTTATTCTTGGGCACACACACCCACCATGTCATTCTTGCTTCACTCTGCCATGTCATTCTTGGGCTTGACTTCCCCTGTCATTCTTGGGCTTGTCCCGAGAATCTCGCTAATCGCTCGATTTTCTGCGTTTGTCGCCAAAAATATACAACAAGTTGTCCATTGTGGCTCGTAAACTTGAGAATCCACCGGCGCAGTGTGTCCATAGACCCTCGGCATAAAGCCAAGGGCGGACACGCGCTACGCTGGGAGTCCTGCGAATGAAGTTAATGAAGTTCAATATGGTCAAACTCGCTTGCGAGTTTGGCAATTGGCGGAAGGAAGGGTTTGGGGAGGAGAGCGCAGCGGTACATCCTCCCCAAAATTAATCTGTTATGAATAGCACTTACTGAATTCGTCAGGGTGGCTTCGCCGCCCTGCGAATGAAGTTAGTGCTATACTATAGATAATGAAGAAAATTGCGGTTCTAGTCCCCTGCTATAACGAGTCCGCCACCATTTCGAAGGTGGTCAACGACTTTAACAATGTGCTCACTCCTTACTGTGCAGGCAAAGGTTGCGAGTTCGAGGTTTTTGTATATGACAATAACTCTACGGACGGTTCGGCTGCACTTGCGGCTGCCGCTGGTGCTACTGTCGTTCAAGAGCGACGTCAAGGCAAGGGAAACGTCGTGCAATCGCAGTTTCGGGATGTCGATGCGGACGCGTATCTTATGGTCGATGGGGATGATACATACGAGGCGGCCGACTGCGTTAAAATGCTCGACGAAGTCTTAGACAACAATATCGATATGGTGATTGGCGACAGGCTGAGCGGTGCCTATTTCACGGAGAATAAACGCGCCTTCCACAACACTGGGAATAAAGCGGTCCGCAATCTAATTAACCAGTTTTTCAAGTCAAACATCAACGACATTATGACTGGGTATCGGGCATTCTCAAGGCAGTTCGTTAAGACATTTCCAGTGGTTTCACGTGGCTTCGAGATTGAAACCGAGATGACTATTCACGCAGTTTTCCACAACCTTCGCGTATCTGAACTACCGATTTCCTACCGCGACCGTCCCGAAGGCTCTGAGTCGAAACTGAACACTATTTCGGACGGGGTGCGCGTGCTCTGGACAATTGCACAACTGGTCCGTGAGTATCGTCCGCTCGGCTTTTTCACAGCACTTGGCGTCATCGTGGCATTCATCGGCATCCTTCTCGGTGCGGTCCCCGTTCTCGAGTATATAAACACAGGTTTGGTGGGCCACTTCCCTAGTCTAATTGTTGCAGGTTTCATGTTTATCGCAGCGTTCGTCATCTGGCAGGCAGGCATCATTATGCACTTGATTGTCAAGAAACACCGCCTCAACTTCGAGTACCACTATTATGCAGTCTCAAACCTAGCATCACGCACTTGACTTTACATCCAGGTCACTTTCTCGGGATTGATTTTGTGCGGGGTTGGCTCGGCATCGGTCTTCCCAATCAACAATGCGATGCCGAACTCGTAGCCATCTGGAACTTGAAGTGTTTCGCGCCAGAACTCGTTGCGCTCAAGTTGGAAAATTGACTCCGCGAGCCCGTTAATGCAGTTCCCGTAGCCTAGTGAAGTTGCAGCGAGCGCCATATTCTCGACAAGTATTCCTGTATCGCGCGCCGAAGAATCTAAGTCACGCCCTGTGGTTCCCGACTCGTGAAACACGTAGACAATCGCAGTGCATCCGTAAAACACAGTGCCACCGCGCCTCTGCATCGACTTGTAAAACCGCTCACGGTCGGGCAACTTTCCTAGCGCATCCATAGTTTCGACTTCGAGTTGATGCAACAATTCGGGGTTAGTGACAACTGTCAGCTTCCATCTCTGCCGGTTTGTCGAAGAGGGTGCGTGCAGTCCCGCCTCAACAATTTGCTTCAAATCCTGCGCATCGACACTCTCGGAGGTGTATTTCCTCGCCGTGAACCTTGACTTTATCGTCTCAATAGTTTCCATATCACTATTTTAGCACTATTCGGTTCTTGTAGACGAAACTCAGCGGGAAAAGGTAGTTCTCATCCTCGTCGCGGACACCCCAGTGCACACATGACACTTCACAATGAGGCTCTTCTGCACTCGAAACCCGTCCGATTATTTCACCCTTCTTGACTTGCGTACCTTTTTTGAGGTCTGAGGCGGCAGGCTGGAAAGTGTTCTTTAACCCATCAGTAGAAAATGTGATTGTTGGCGTACCGAAAGTGGACCCCCTATACGTGAGCTCACCGTCTTCTGGGGCATAAATAGGGTCGTCGGGCTCGGCGGCAAAGTCCACGCCACGGTGGCCCGCGTCATACTTCCCAATGTCCTTGTCGATGTCACGTAGAACTCTCGGTGCTTCAAAAGTGTTGACGGGTATGTCCCAGTGTGCCTGTTTGCAATTTTCAATCGAGACATCAGCACTACTGGAAAGACACTGCGCAGTGAAAATCAGCAAGACGACAACGAAAACCAGCACTTTTAGAACTTCGAGTAATACTCTTTCGCCCTTAACGCATTGACGAACCGGAAGAATGCTTTTACACCTGATTACGCTACGCATCAAGCCCGTTTCCTTTGAGCTGCAGGGCGGCTAACAATTCCTTCGACGCTGGCTCGTCTGCTCCGGTGAGATCGGCAAGCGTCCAGGCTAGTCGGAGTGCCCGGTCCGCACCGCGCATTGACAACACTTGCCGGTCAACTGACTCCGCAAGCGCATCGAGTAGCGTAGTGTCCTTCAGCTTAATCCTGCGTAGATACGAACCCGGAACCTGAGAGTTTACCTTCCAGGGAGTGTCCTTCCAGCGAAACTTCGCGCGTCGCCGTGCCTCCTCCACTCGCGCTTTCACTTCTGCAGAGCTTTCAGGTGTGTCGGACTTCAGATGGCTCTTCGTTACGTTCTCCACAGTGGTCATAATGTCAATTCTGTCAAGCAGGGGACCCGAAAGTCGCCCAAAGTAGCGTCGGCGCTCAATCGAACTACACTTACACTTGTCATTTTGTGACGAATACATTCCACATGGGCACGGATTTGCTGCCATAACTAGTAGCACGCGGGCTGGGAAAACCTCATGGGACCTTGCGCGGTCTATCACAACTTCACCAGATTCCAATGGTTGGCGTAGCGTCTGGAGCACGCGAGGTGAGAATTCGGGGGCCTCATCTAAGAATAGGACGCCACAATGCGCACGGGAAATACTACCGGGACGAATTGAACCAGACCCACCGCCTATTATCGAGGGTGTTGTCGCAGTATGGTGCGGTGACTCAAACGGGGGTATCGTAATCAGGTTCTCGATGTTTTCACCTGAAATCGAGTAAATACATGTGGCAACGAGTGAGTCCTCCGCTTCAAGGTCAGGCAGAATGGTTGGAAGACGTGCCGCGAGCATTGACTTTCCAGTTCCTGGTGGGCCAGTCATCATCATATTGTGGAACCCTGCCGCAGCAACTTCAAGGGCAAACTTCGCCTGTTTTTGTCCTAATACGTCCGCAAAGTCTATTTTTCCTTTTGGTCTTGACCTGGCGTCGAGGCTCTTCATCGCGGGCACATAATCCGGAATCTTGATTTTCCCACCGAACTCGTTCATAACTTCCGCAAGGTGCCCGACTGCGCAGACTTGAATACCATCAACTAGTTTCGCCTCAGTCTCATTGCCGATCGGGACATACACCTGCTTCAACCCTGCCTCGCGTGCAGCAAGCACTTCGGGAAGGATGCCCTTAACTGGCAGGACCCGACCGTCAAGCCCCAACTCCCCCAAAAACGCTGTTTCGACGATCGCATCGCGTTCTAAGACACCCGCCGACGCGAGGACAACTACTGCAATTGCCAGGTCAAACCCCGAGCCTCTTTTTGGGAGTGATGCAGGCGCAAGGTTTACGGTTATATGGCATTCCTGGATGTTAACACCAAGTGCACCGAACGCAGTCAGCACTCTTGCGCGGGACTCGTTCACGGATGCGTCAGGCAGACCAACAATCGTGAACTGTGCCAGACCCATTGACATATTCGCCTCAACGTTAACTATCGACCCCTTAAGACCAATAAGTGACACTGACTTACAACTTGCTAGTTTCGAACTCATAAAACCTCCTCGACACTAGTATGCAACACCCACGCGCTGTTTAGACGAGTTCCCCCACCTGTGGTTAATAAGTGCTGTTTTTATGGTTTGTGTGCGTTTTTTCAACTATTCCACTAAGGGGCCACGGCCCCCCGCCACCCGTGGCCATTGTAGCGCAGAATGGTGTCATCAAAGTGCCAAGGGTGCGCTGTGGTTAATAAGTGTCGTTTTTATGGTTTGTCTGCGCGTTTACAACTCTTCAACCAGTCTCATAGCATCACGAATGCTCAACTTTCCGCGATACTTAAATCCATTCAGTACTTCTCGCGGGATGTCAAACACGGTGTTTACTTCAACAAATGAACGTTGATTCAATCCTGCGACTTCGATATCTTTAATTTCGGTAAACCTCTTGTCTAAATGCTCCTTGTTGAACCACTTTCGATAACTATAAACACCAAGAACTTGAATATCATCGCCATCTTCAGTTACTTCAATAATCACTGCAGGACGAGTTTTGGAACTTGAGCCATCCTCGAAAACCACTTCGCCTTCATAAACTTCGAATCGTCTCAAACTACACAGCCTAAATTTCTGAGAGGTGAGACGGGAAATCAGCAGGTAGATGTGCCCGACCGCCCTTGTTTGTGACTTTATAATGCTTTTTACGAGATAAATCAGGGACTTTGATATTCTCATATGGGTCTAAAGTGTTTTTTAGTTCAAATGGGATGCTGTGCGTTTTAATTACTTGATTGAGGTAAACTGTAAGACCTGCGCTCATAGTTAAACCTAACTGATTAAATTCACGCTCTGCGGCCCGTTTCAAATCATCATCTACTTTAATTGTTAAAGTTGCCATACTAACTCCTTTCATACTTTGTCAATACTATTACATTATATCATCTTTAACAACAAAAGTCAATTGAGAGTTATGTCAACCAAAAGTATGGTTTCGGCGATATAAAAGTGCCGTTTTTATGGTTTGTGTGCGTTTTTTCAACTATTCCACTAAGGGGCCACGGCCCCCCGCCACCCATGTGGCCAGTGTAGCGCAGAAATGGTGTCATCAAAGTGCCAAGGGTGCGCTGTGGTTAATAAGTGTCGTTTTTACTTCGTTGCTGAGACCATTTGGCGCAGTTCTTTCTTTAAGTCAAGAATTTCATCCCGCAGGCGTGCAGCCAACTCGAAGTTAAGCTCCCCCGCAGCGGCTCGCATCTGCTCATTCAACTGTTCAACTAGCGAAGACAAGTCGGACTCTGGTAGTTCGTTACGCACGGACTCTATCTCGTCTTCCCAGAGCTGGTCGGTAACATCAGCAATCTTCTTAACTAGCGGTGTCGGGTCAATGCCATGCTCTAAATTGTATTGCACCTGCTTTTTGCGCCTCCGATTAGTCTCATCGATCGCGTTACGCATCTGAGGTGTAGTCTTGTCAGCATACATAATAACTTTGCCGTCAACATTTCTCGCCGCGCGCCCAATAGTCTGAATTAGTGAACGCTCCGAGCGCAGGAACCCCTGCTTGTCGGCGTCAAGAATGGCAACAAGACTGACTTCAGGGAGATCAAGACCCTCTCGGAGCAGATTTATACCCACAATGCAGTCGATTTTACCCTTTCTGAGGTCCCGTAGAAGCTCAATGCGTCGCAAAGTGTCCACGTCAGAATGCATATACTCTACTTTAATATTGCGCTCTAACATATAATTCGTCAACTCTTCAGCGAGACGTTTTGTCAGAGTCGTAATCAACACTCGCTCATGGTTCTCAGCCCTCTTGCGCACTTCCGAAAGCAGGTCGTCAATCTGCCCCTTAATCGGGCGCACTTCGATTTCGGGGTCAACGAGTCCAGTCGGTCTGATTATTAGTTCAACAGGAGACTTGTCAGTCTGTAGCTTCTGCTGCTCCATCTCGTAATTTCCTGGCGTTGCTGAAAGGTAGACCGTTTGGTGCACTCTCGCTAGAAACTCCTGCCACGTTAGCGGACGGTTGTCAGCAGCGGAGGGCAGTCGGAAACCGTAGTCGACCAGCATTCTCTTGCGGCTCGCGTCACCTGCGGACATAGCGCCAATTTGGGGAACTGTGACGTGCGATTCATCTAAAACTAGCAGAAAGTTGTCAGGGAAGAAGTCGAGTAAAGTAGACGGGGCACTGCCTGCAGGTCGGTTGTCAAAGTGCCTAGAGTAGTTCTCGATACCCTTGCAGAAGCCGATCTCCTCAATCATCTCAAGGTCGTAAGTCGTCCGCATCTCAAGGCGTTGCGCTTCGACGAGCTTTCCTCTAGATTTGAACCACTCCACGCGCTCAGTGAGCTCTTTTCTGATGTCTGCAACCGCGCGTTTACGGTTCTCTTCATTCGATACAAAGTGCGTTGCTGGGAAAATGTGCACGATCTCAACATCCCGTATCTTGTCCCCTGTGAGTGGGTTAAACATCGACAATGACTCAATTTCGTCACCAAACATCTCAATACGCACCGACTCCTGCTCATACGCCGGTATAATCTCGATAGTATCACCTTTGACACGAAAAGTGCCGCGCTTGAAGTCTATATCATTACGGTCATACTGCATATCCGTGAACCTAGTCAGCATCTCTCGTTGGCTCATCTCGTCACCCATTTTCAGCGTCAACATCTGTGCAAGATATTCCTCTGGCTCACCAAGTCCGTAGATGCACGAAACCGTTGACACTATCACAACATCATTACGGCTCATCAAAGAGCTTGTCGCTAAGTGTCGAAGTCGGTCAATGTCGTCGTTAACAGAGCTGTCCTTCTCAATGAAAGTGTCGGTCTGCGGGATGTAGCTCTCTGGTTGATAATAGTCGTAATAGGAAACGAAGTAGCCCACGGCGTTGTTTGGCATCAACTCGCGGAACTCCTGTGTTAACTGCGCCGCTAGTGTTTTGTTCGGTTCGATGATCAGTGTCGGACGCTGGACCTGCTCGATTAGCCAGGCGGTAGTTGCCGACTTCCCTGTGCCCGTTGCACCAAGCACGACGACATCTGTTTCCCCAGCGTTAATGCGTTTCGCGAGTTCAGTTATCGCTGCAGGCTGGTCACCCGACGGAGTGTACTCAGTGATCACCTCCATCCGGTTGTTCTGGCGTTCGAACTTCATACTACTTTCACGCTGCGAAGAAATCACTGAGAATCGCGGGGACTTGGTCTGGAGTGTCCACCAAAAAGTCAGCGTGGTCAATCTCACCAGGTGTAGCATACCCCCAGTTGCACCCGATTGCGGATATCCCAATCTCATGCGCACCGTCCACGTCGTAGTGCCGATCACCAACAAGAATTGCCTTATCTACTGCGGGGTCGAACCCACAACTGCCCAAAGCGTAGCGCAAAACGTCTGACTTTGCAACACGGGACTTGTCAATCGAGGCACCAAAAATCCCGTCATTGTTCTCATCTTCAATACGCTCTGTGCCCATTTCTCGATGGTGTGCACCTAACATTTTATCTTCTTCCTCACCAGTCTGCGAAATGTCAGTATGCTTAATTGGCGTGAAGTAATCATAAATACCGAACCGCTCTATGCAAATTCGTGCCCAAGGTTCAGGCTTCGAAGTCCCAGTGATAATCGTGTAGTCGGTCGTTTCGTGCAACTTTTTCATCAGTTCTACCACCCCCGCGAAAGGCTCTGCAATCACCATTCCAGGTAGTTTTTCACCTTTATACTCTAACACTGGTGTAGAATACGCCACGCGGTAGAAGTCAATTGCGTCTTCAAACTTATCGTCCGGCACGCCAGCAGCCCTAAGCGCGTCAAATATAGGTGGCCCAATGAACTCGTTATACTGCGCCTCGGACAACTCGCCAAACCCAATATTCTTCAGGGCGAACTTTATCGCAGAGATTACACCGGGCGCAGTGTCCCCTAGCGTTCCGTCCAAATCAAATAACACTATCTTCTTCATTTCAGCCCTTCGTCCAGTTTCATTCCTAGTTGCATATTATGTGTGTACTTTCGCTATTTTACCGGACCGGATTAACTTAATCTGCTCCTGAAGCATAACCTCAAGTTCATCGAGACTACGGCGTTGCAATATCTTGTCCCAGTGGCTCGCTTTCGGAACTTCAGACTCACTAATGGGTATCTCCGAATTCTTTAGTCGTGCCTTTTTTGAACAAGTTTCACACACCCACTCATTTGGAATCTCGGCGTTGGTTGACATCATAACATTCGTTTTATGTCCATCTTCACAGAAAAACTCCACTTGAAGGCGCTCAGAGGGACGAATTGTGAATTCATCATCATCAAAGTCATCATACGCAAATAAGTCTGTCATAAATACTTAACGCAAATACTGCCTAATTATTCCAAAACCCAACCAGATTGCACCGACTACTACATAAATGTCAGCAAGATTGCCAGTGAAAAGCCCAGGATACTCAATGAAGTCTGTGACGTAAGGATGCCCAGTAGATATGAACTGAATGATACGGTCAAGTGCATTACTTAGAGCACCAGACGAAACGCAGAGTACACCGAGTTTGAGTAGCATCCTCATTTTTGTGTAGTGAACCGCCGCAATAAGTATGAGTGTCAAAGCCACCAATATGTTAAGGCCTCCAGAAATATAAGGTGCAATTGGGTTGTCCGCAAAGGTAGAAAATGCCACTCCAGGGTTGAACCGCACCTTTGAATACTCTAGTGCAATAGCTTTAGTCAGTAAATCTAGTAGGACTAGGCAAGAAAACGGTAGGACGAACCTTACAAGAAACTTAGCTGTTCTCGTTGAAAACTGCGGCATTAGCGTCCACTTCGTCAAGCATACCCTTTAAGAACTTAGTCAATTTCTTGCGATAGTCACCCTCAAATCTACGCAACTCCTCAATCTTGTCCTCAATTGACTTGCGCTCCTGAGCGAGCTTAGCATACGTCTCATCTGCCTTAGCCTTCGCCTCAGTTACGAGTTTCTCACGCTCCTTCGTGCCCTCGTTAATTAAGCGGTCATGCTCAAGTTTCCCTGACTCAACAAGTTTCTCCTTCTTGCCATTAGCATCTTCGAGGATTTTGTTCGCCTCGTTTTTGCCCTTCTCAATGTATTCGTCATGCAACTGTTGCGCCATCGAGAGCATTGCCGACGCCTCGTTAGGACCACCTGCAGTTAGCGTTTCACCGCTCGTGTTGCTACTGTTCTTTGCGCTAGCCAATTCACTGCGTAACTTATCTGAAGTCTCGTTAGCGCGCTTGAGTTCGTCACGGACCTCGGATAGTTCAGCTTGTAGGCGGTTTGCGTCATCACTTTCAGAGTCCTCACGCAACTCGTTAACTTGCTGCTCTAACCTCTCCTTAGTCTGGATCGCAACTTCAAAATCATGGCGCAGTGTGCTCAACTCAGAATTAAGGCTCGCAATCTTCTCGGAATCCTCTGGCGAACCTGCAACTCCCTGTCCAAGATTCGCTTCAGACTTCGCATCCTCGAGCTTCTTCTTGAGGTCAGTAATTTCGATTTCGGCATTCTGAAGGTGTTGGGCAAGCTCTCTATTGTCGTCAATTAACTGCTTCTCTTTCTCGGCGACACCTGCATCAGAAACCACTGGCGCTATCCCATCTGCAGGAATGTTGGCAAGCTTCTCTTCAAGTTCCTTAACCTTCGCGTTGAGTGCGTCGCGTTCGGAAATTAAAGTGTCATTCTCGCGCTTGAGATCAAGGAATACAGGTGAAGACTCTGGGTCGGTGACCAAAGGTTTGAGTGCTTGGAATGAACCCGTGTTAGCAGCAGAGTTCTGAGCAAGACGAGTCAACTCTTCAACGGTATGTATAACCTCTTCGAGAAAATCGTCCACTTCGTCAACGTCATACCCCTCGCGAAAACGCGTTGGCGCAAACTTACGGTAACGAATGTCATCAGCTGTTAATAATGCCATTTAATCTCCTTTTCTGATACACTACTCTATAGTTTAGCAGTATTAGCCGTGATTGTAAAATTCATTGTTGCTCGAACCGAACTCAACGGACTCTGAAACAACAGTCACTTCAACAGGTGTAAGGATGAATACTTTAGTGTCAACTCGCTCGATATTGCCATTTAGCCCGAAAACAAGGCCTGCAGCAAAGTCAATCACACGACGTGAATCTGCCTCAGGCAAAGTAGCCAAGTTGATAACGGTAGTCAAACCTTCGCGGAAAGCTTCTCCAATTTTGCGTGAATCGTTGAAACTACGCGGAACTATTGTCGTGATTCTCTGTCCATCTTCAGGATGCTGACCGCCAAATTCTGTGGCACCGAAACTCTGAACAGGCTTCATCTGCTCTGCTTCTTCGCCAAAACCGATATAGTCCTTGATTTTTTCCATTACTCCTGGCATAATCACCCTTTCTCTCAAACAATACATCACTATTATAGCACTCAAGGTTGCTATTTTTAGTTCTACACGCCGAAATTGTGAAAAAGACGTGAACTATTTTATCGCTCTGATCCCGTTTGCAATCGCAACAACATCTATAACTTCCTGTAGAATTGCACCTATAACTGCTGGAATCACCCCAAATGCAGCAACAAACATCAGTCCGACCGACAGCGCGATGCCACCAATCATCGACTGTTTTGCAATCCGCATGGTGCGCTTAGAGATCGCGAACACCTCTGGCACGAGAAGAATGTCGTCCTTCTGCAAAACCACATCTGCACTTTGCGTCGCCGCGCTGGCACCTCTCGAACCGAACGCAATGCCCACGTCTGCCGCGGCAAGCACAGGGGAATCATTCACTCCGTCACCTACCATAGCGACCTTGAAGGTGTGATTGAGCTTCGAACACTTTTCGTGCAATACACATCTTGCCTTGAGCCCCTCGACTGCCTCGTATTTCTGGTGCGGAAGCAGACTTGAACGCACGTCTAGAATCCCTGCCTCTTGAGCCACAAACGCTGCGGTGTCACGCTTGTCACCCGTCAGCATCACTATTCGGTCAACGCCCATTTTGCGTAGCATTTTTATCGTGCGGGGCGCATCATCCCTTATCTTGTCCTTGAGAAAAATGTGTGCGCAGTCAAACCCGGAAACAAACAGCTCAACAACAATTTCACCAGCGTTTACCTTGACTTCGTGGCGTGGCTTTCCGATTTGAACATGCTTACCGTTCAGATTTCCCTCCAGCCCAGTGCCGACAGTCTCCGAAAAGTCTGCCACTTCGAGAAGAGGTTTATGATTATTTGTGTAGTATTCCTCGACGATAGAGCGAGCAAGGACGTGGTTCGAATATTGCTCAAGGCTCGCGGCGAATTGTAGTGCCTCCTCTTTATCGACTACTGAAGTGTCAACAATCTCGATTCTATCAAACACTGGCTGCCCTTGGGTTAAGGTCCCCGTTTTATCGAACGCGACCACCCTAGTCTTACTCAAGTTCTCGAACACAGTGCCACCTTTGACGATAATATTGCGCTTCGCCACCTTAGACAGCCCTGCGAGGAACGCTACTGGGGCTGCAATCAGGAGTGGACAAGGCGTCGCTAGAACCAGTACTTCCGCGAAACGGATTGGTTCACCTGATACAGCCCAAGCAATTCCACCTATAATAAATGCTATCACTGTGAACGGAATTGACACCCGATCAGCAGTCCGCACGGTTGCAGGTTTGGAGTCTTTTGCGAGCGCCACGAGCTCCGATATCTGCTGGTAAGTCGAGTCAACCGCTAGCCTAGCTGCCCTGAACTTAAACAAACTACTCGAAGTTGACCCCGAAAGCACTTCGTCCCCCACCTGTTTCTCCACTGGTAAACTCTCCCCAGTCAGTGATGACTCGTCTAGGGTCGCAGACTCTAACGCCACGCCGTCCACTGGAACAACTTCGCCCGGTCGGACTACAAGAATATCGTCGACTTTAACCTGGGCAACATCAACTTTTTCCGCATCGTTCGGCGCGCCACCTTCCGACACTC
This sequence comes from Candidatus Ancillula kalotermitis, assembly GCA_031273495.1. GTDB lineage: Bacteria > Actinomycetota > Actinomycetes > Actinomycetales > Bifidobacteriaceae > Ancillula > Ancillula kalotermitis. Next base: position 19,352 of record JAISRT010000032.1, read on the forward strand.
TGTAGGCAAATTGAGGTGCACGGGAAATCAGTGCAGAGAGCTCCTTTTCCGCACGCTTCGTAGTGTAGTCCTCAAGCAAGTCACCAGTTAGAACCATAACTACCACAAGTGCAGACGCCAAATACTCACCGACCACTAGAGTAGAAATTATCGCAACGAGTGCAAGAATGTCAAGCCCGAGGATTTTCTGTCTCAAACGCTGAATTAAGCCCCAAGCAGACCAGAAAGCGCCAGCAACACCCACTAGAATGCAGATTATATCTAACATACTACCTCAACCCTCTAACACCTGTGCGTAATCCTACGTTAACTTGCCTCCTTCAAAGCGTTCACTCGCGCGATGCTCAGCGGTTTACCTAGTATCTCAAGGCACTCGAAAAGAGGTGGCGAAACACGGCGACCCGAAATGGCAATGCGAAGAGGAGTGAAAGCGTCGCGTGGCTTCAGGTTAAGAGAGTTCGGGTAGTCAGGCTCGCCTTCAGGGCTAATTGACAGGGCTTTTTGTAGAACTTCATGCAGATTACCTGCCGTCCAGTCTTGTTCGTCAACATTTTCAAGCACTTCTAGGGCACGATCCAACACTTCGCGATACCCGTTCACCTTTTCCAGCTGCTTTTGGGCGTCAGGCTCAACCGCTACTGCAGGTGCCTCGCTAAAAAGGAAGCTCAACATTTCGCGGCACTCATTCAGAAGTTGAATGCGCTCCTGGATTAACGGCGCTGCCTTCGTGAGGATTTCTTGCTCCTTCGCGGTAAGCTTCTCGAATGTGTCAGCGCTAACCAATGGCGGATACACTTTCAGGTGCGGTAGATCGGGGTCCGCGTCAGTAATCTCCTTCAAAAGTGGCATATCCACATACTTCTTCGACACTGAGCCATGGAGATATGGGACTAAACGGCGCTTGAAGTCGTCAGGCTCAAGCATTCTGATATGGTCCGCATTGATCGCAGTGCACTTTTTCAAATCGAAGCGCGCAGGGTTCGCCAGCACATCCGTGGGCTCAAACTTCTCGATCATCTCGTCAATCTGGAAGAGATCGCGGTCTGCAGCAACCGACCAGCCCAGCAACCCAAGGTAATTAACAAGGCCTTCGGGGATCATACCGTTCTCCCGATGCAGGAAAAGGTTAGACTCAGGGTCACGCTTACTCAACTTCTTGTTGCCCTCACCCATCACGTATGGCAAGTGTCCAAATTGCGGGACTTCTTTCGCGATACCGAGCTCGATGAGGTAATTATAAAGTGCAATCTGCCGAGGCGTGCTGCTCAAAAGGTCTTCACCGCGCAGGACGCAGTTTATTTCCATCAACGCATCGTCGACAGGGTTCACCAAAGTGTAGAGTGGCTGTCCGTTGCCCCGAACAATGACATAGTCTGGTATTGTTCTTGCTTTGAAAACCACCTCTCCCCTGACTAGATCCTGCACAATAATGTCGGACTCAGGCATCTTCACCCGAATTGAGCACTCTCTGCCCTCCGCTTCGAACGCTGCCACTTCCTCGCTGCTCAAGTTGCGGTCAAAATTATCATACCCCATCTGGACTGGGCGTCCGTTCGCCTTATTTCGCGCGTCAATCTCGTCCTTCGTGGAAAATGACTTGTAGGCGTACCCTGCTTCGAGCAATCGGTCCACGACCTCAGCATACTTGTCCATCCGTTGGCTCTGACGATACGGCTCGTGCGGCCCACCCACCTCAATGCCTTCATCCCAGTTGAGCCCTAGCCAGCGTAGTGCATCGATTATCATAGTGTAAGAGTCCTCGGAATCGCGTGACGCATCGGTGTCCTCAATGCGGAAGATGAACTTACCCTTTGCATGCTTAGCGTAGACATAGTTAAACAGGCAGGAACGAACCAGCCCTACATGCGGCGTTCCAGTAGGAGACGGACAAAATCTAACACGAACTTCACTCATACCCACAGTGTAGCACAACTGCTGATTTCGGAGCAATACTGCGCAAAGTATCAACATGGTTTACTCGCTGATTGTCAATAAGTTTAGGAAAATTGGACATTATTCGCCGCGCTTTCGTAAGGTTTGCATTTTATTTTGACAGATGCTATCAACCTCGGAAATCATATACAGCGGAATGTTTATAAGCCAGCCATCATCTCTATAACCTGATAGCGATGTACGCACAGAAATAAGCGGATTGTGGGTTTTTGCAAACTCTTTGAGGCTTTTTGACTGTAGATTTTCAGATGCTTTGACCTCTAGCGGCGCCACAGTTCCTCCTGTCTGGACTATGAAGTCTATTTCACCTCTTGAATCATTTCTTGAGAAATAGAACGGCTTTATTCCTGCTGCCTTCAGTTCCTGGAAAACAAATTGCTCAGCAAGGCCACCTTTGAACTCAGTGAATATTTTATCACCGTCGAGAATGGTTCTAGGCTCTAAGCCAGACATTGCTCCGAGTAGTCCAACGTCAACCATAAACAACTTAAAAATCTCAGCGTCTGAATATGGCATAAGCGGATTTGCATAACTGTTAACTCGAGGCACCATTGTCGCAAGCCCAGTATCGCTTAGCCAAAGTAGGGCCTCTTCATATTGACCTGCTCTAGCGCTCTTCTTAATGCCTTGATACATGAACTTTTTATTCTCTTTGGCGAGTTGACTGGGTATTGTCCGCCAAATTTCTCGAATTCGCGGAACTGCTGACCTTGGAGCGTGTTTCGAAAAGTCGTCAGAATAGGCTTCTAGGATTTGTGTTTGAACATTCCGAACTTCTAATAAATTGCCATCTTCAATATATTTATTCACGACTTCAGGCATGCCACCTGTGACATAATAATCTTTCAAAAGCGCGTTTAATTTGGGCGTAAAAGTGTTTGTGAGAGTTTTGTCTGCGCTCAGATCGGAAATCGCCTCATCAAACTGTTCATTACCAGTCGCCACTAAGAATTCGCCGAAGGTTAGAGGGTATAAGTCTATGAAATCGGTTTTACCAACTGGGAAGGACGTGCCTTCGTGAAGGGCTATGCCGAGTAAACTTCCACCTACAATAATATCATATTGGGGTGCATCTTCGCAGAAATACTTAAGTGACGTGAGAGCTCTAGGGACTGCTTGAATTTCATCGAGTATTATCAGCGTGTTGTCCGGGTCTATTTTCACACCTGTTTGAAGTGAAATTTCCTTCACGATGCGCTCAGGATCTAATTCGTACTCAAAAGTTTTCTTGATTAATCTGTTGTTCTCCATATTAATATAAGCGACTTGCTCGTACTGGCTTTCCCCGAACTCTTTCATCAGCCACGTTTTGCCGACTTGTCTCGCACCTTTTAGCACTAATGGCTTTCTCCCGATAGTGTTCTTCCATTTTATCAGTTCGTTTATCTTTTTTCTATACATAAACACTCCGTATAACATTTTTTCGTGGACTTTTTGAAAATCTTGTGACATTTTTGCGGTCACTTTTGTGTAGAAACTTTACATTTTTTCGTGGACTTTTTGAAAATCTTGTGACATTTTTGCATGATAATCCTAGTATTATAAGTTTAGTACGGCTGGCAAAAGAGGAGTGTAAAGGCGTTATATACCTGTAAAACACCCGAAAACAAAGGGTAAAACACTTTCCCAAATTAGTCTTCTTTTTAATCTCCTCCATACCCACAGTGTAGCACAATTATGTGGCAGTGACAGTTTTGATTCCACGGACCTGGCGTTTTGACTGTTTCATCCGTTTCTCTCGCGGGTTTGTGAACGATATCACCACTCCGAGCGCCATCATAGTGGCTATCAGTGAAGTGCCGCCAGCGCTAATCAAAGGCAGTGGGATGCCGAGCACAGGAAGCATGCCGACGTTGACAAAAAGATATATCAGTGTCTGTGAAGAGATCCAGACAAGAATTGTTCCCGTAATGATTTTCACCATTATATCACGGTTTCTGGTAATGACAATCATCAAGGCAAAAAAGAGCGTCAAATAGCACAGGACTAGGAACATAGCACCAACAAAACCAAGTTCCTCGCCAATTACCGCGAAGATAAAGTCCTTCTGCACCTCTTGCACCCACCACTTTTCGTGCCCTGCACCCGGACCGACGCCAGCGAAACCGCCCGACTGCACCGCCCACACCCCATGGCGAGACTGGTCGCAGGGGTCGCTAGTGCTGACATCCATACCCTCGCAGTCAGTGTAAATCCCCACGAAGCGCTTTGTGCGATACTCGTCAGTGGTCACCCCAAAATATGCCACGACACCCACGACTGCAAGAATTAGTAAAATCGACCAGAACTGCACCCCAGAAAGATAGAACTCGGCAACCAAAAAGACGAAGAAAACCATCGCAGTCCCCAGGTCACCACCCAGTAGCACACCGAAAATCACTGCGCCTATTCCAAACATTGTCCCGAAATTAAAGTAGGTGTACTTGAATTTACGTATGTTGCCATCTTCGAACACTGTCGCAAGGCGAACGCCGAGCCACCAGATTAGGACAAGTTTAGCGAACTCGGAGGGTTGAAACTGCACAGACCCTATAGTAATCCAGTTCTTATTGCCTTGATATTCAGTTCCAAAAATTTGCACAGAGTATAGCAGCCCAATGGTGATTATTAACGCGAGCTTCGCGAACCTCTGGTAAAACTGGCGTGGCATAAGTGCCAAGATTGACATAGCGATAATACCGACCAACCCAAAAATAAGCTGCTTAATCATAGTGTCCAATGGGTTCAAGTCTTTTTGTAGTAGGCTAAATGACGTTGCAGAGAGTATGACGACGCACCCAAACAGAAACATAAACACTGTGACGCCAATTATTATATACCGTGCAGCGATTAGCCACCCTTGCTGATCACGCCAAGCTATCGAGTCGTTTTCGAGTACAGGTTCCGTCATCTTAGTGTTTGAGTAGCCCTAGACGCTCCGATATTTCAGTAAGCTCAGTGTGCAGTTGTTCGACCTTCTGCCAGAAACGCGCGGACACGTCTTCTACCGAATTGAAGCGGCTCACGTCGGCGGCAGGACTGAGTAGAACGATGTCATTCCCGAAAATTAGCTTGTTAGCCTGGTCGACTGCGTTATCTACCCATTCAAGCCCGACATTTGGTTCGACAACGTATACTGGTATGTTCGGAGTTTTGGCGCGAAGAAGTTGATAGAGCGGAGAATTGTGCGACCCCACGAGAACCACACCTAGTAGATACTCTTGTGCCTGCTCAACAAATTTAGAGTAGTTCAGTCCTTGAGTTTCACCGCCACAGATGAGTATGACACTGTTCTTCCTGTAGCATGACATCGTTGCGAAAGTTGAAACTGGCGTGATACTCTTGACATCGTTAACATATAGCACTTCACCTAGCGAAGTATTGGGCTCAATTGAGAGGTCTCTGCGGAACACGAGTTCATTTTGCCCAGGAAACGCACTGAACTGGTGCATCGCTTGTGCTATAGATTCGGAACTGACCCCAGATGCCTTTGCGACCACCACTGCCGCCAAAATATCATCAACCAGAAAGTTCGGTATCACTCCATTGGGGCCCTTCAGATTGTCGAAGTTCCAGAAGTCAAAAACCTCACTAGCGGACAGGAAACGGAGCGGGTCCTTCTCATCAGCGTAAAATGCACGGTCGGTGACTACACCTTCAACAACACCAATTTGACCACGTTTCGGGCTAAACTTACAGAAACCTACCGCGCGAGTGCCTTCAACCACTTCAGCCTCTTGAACGAGCTCATCAGTTTTACGGTCAGACGCGTTAAAGACACAGTAGCCCTTAGTGTTCTCGTATACTTTCGCGAAGTTGCTGCTGTACTCGTCTTCAGTAGTCTCGTCAGAGTGTAGTTGATTGTTAACGTTGAGCAAAACGGAAATGTCGAGTGATACGCTTTCAAATGCCACCGCTGCCCTGTTCGAAAACTCAACAATAACAAAGTCAACATCAGTTTTACCTAAAGCGCCCGTAATTTCTTCATCCGTTGTCGCCTCATGCACTGTGAAGTTGTAATTTCTCAAGAGCATCGCGATTAGATGAACCGTAGTACTCTTCCCTACAGAACCTGTTACACCAATATATTTCGTCATCTTTCCTCCTAAAACGTCACTCCCTGAACCCAACTTAAATAGAATATTGCCATACCCAAAGACGCCAGCAGCGCCGAAATGATCCAAAAGCGGATGACCACATTAGTTTCACTCCACCCGAGCAGCTCAAAGTGATGATGAATCGGTGCCATTTTGAACACTCTTCGTCGTTTCCAGCCCTTGCGGCGACTCAACTTAAAGAAACCGACCTGTATGACATCCGAGATGCACTCCATAACGAAGACCCCACCAATCAGAATCGCTAGAAGTTCAGTATGCGTCATTATCGAAATCGCAGCGAAGGCACCCCCGAGCGCCAAGGACCCCGTATCACCCATAAAAATCTGCGCGGGCGACGCGTTCCACCAGAGGAAACCGAAACAAGCTCCTGTAATAGCACCCGCCACCAAACAGAGGTCCCATGGGTCACGGACATTATAGCACAAACTGGACGAGTCAATCTGACAACTGTGCAAGAACTGCCAGAAGCAGATGATGATGTAGGGGGCGAACGAGAAGATTGAGATCCCCGATGCCAGCCCGTCAAGACCGTCAGTTAAATTGACCGAGTTAGTCCATGCGGTGATTATTAGGTTAATCCAGATGACGAAAATGATTATACCGACGACGACCCCTAGAGTGGCAAAAGATGGCGTAAAGTCGCCCAGGAATGAGATTGCCATTGAGCCCGGAGTTAGTCCGTCTTCATTCGGGAAGTTAATCAGCAGGACTGCGAACAGCACACCGACCACAGTTTGTAGTATGACTTTTGCGATAGGCGTTAACCCAAGGGACTGCTCTTTGCGGATCTTTGCGAAGTCGTCAAGGAAACCTATCATACCCATTAACACCATCAGGAGCAATGCCAAAATACTTGAGATGCGAGGTGTCCGCCCAGAATAGTAAAACATCCAGCCTGCAGCTGCCGAATACCCCAGAATTGTCGCGAAGATAATTGCAATCCCACCCATAGTCGGTGTGCCGCGTTTGGTTATATGTGAGCGCGGTCCGTCCTGACGTATAAACTGACCCATCTGCCGCTTCGTCAAAATCCAAATCAGGGCGCGCGTAAACAGCAGAGAGGTGATCAAACCCACTCCGACCGCTAAAATCAGTGCTATCAACTTATCTCTTCAGTTCCTCAACTTTCTCCCACAACTTCAAGCTTGAAGATGCCTTTAACAAGTATACCACATTTTTGTTTTCCGAATTCGCTGTCACATTTGGAGCAGTTAGTGTGCACAATTTTTCTGGGTTACGCACTGCTTCATTGTAGTTTCGCACTCTTGCCCGCTGCTTAGCGTCTAGGAGGTCTGCATAATGCTCTGCTTCTTCACCTATCGTCCAGATTTCGTCAACACCTTGCTCTATGGCGTAAAGTCCCACTTCTGCGTGTAATTTCGCACTGTTCTCCCCCAATTCGAGCATATCACCAAGGACTGCAACCGACTTCTTACCGTCCCGTCGACTCATATTCAACAATGCATCAACTGCCGCCCGCATAGAGTCAGGGTTAGCGTTGTAGGCATCGTCAATTATTGCCACCCCGCTCGCGAACTGCTTCACCTGCATACGGTGCTCAGCAATCGGACTGATTTTGGCTATGATTGGTGCTAAGGTGGCAATATCCTCAACCTTGTCGAGCAGAACACCCGAAAGCATAACCTGTAGTGCGGCTAAAACGTTGTAAATTTGGTGCCGCCCTGAAAAATTAGTGCAAAAGTGCTGTCCCTTGAAGTCGAAGCTCAATCGCTCAAACTCATCGAGCACGATATTTTCAGCATTCTTGGCACTCAGCCCTTCGAACCTCGTCGCGGCGGACATTCCCCGTGCAAGATTAAAAAGTGTCTCCGAGTTGGCATCGTCTGCTTGTATAATGCCTAACACTGGACTTGATGCGAATATTTTTGCCTTCTCCTTGACAATCACGTCCTCTCCGCCAAATTCACCCTCGTGTGCGACACCCGCCTTGAGTAATACTGCGACGTCGGGCTGCGCTATCTGGGTCAGTGACTCAATTTCTCCGATATGGTTTGCGCCAATTTCCAGCACTAAATACTCAGTTGTGTCGTTCACCGCGAAAACTGTCAGTGGCACACCGATCTCATTATTGAAACTCTCTTTCGGGAACACTGTCTCGCCGAAGTGTGAAAGTAACTGCCCCAAGATGTCCTTTGTTGTAGTCTTCCCGACTGACCCCGTTATTGCGACCACTTTCAACCCGTGCAGACGTTTCATCTCGTCTATATGCGCCGCTGCGAGCTCACCTAAAAGCTGAGTCGTGTCCTGGACCTTCACCCACTCGACGTCAGGCTGCCCGCTAATGAATTGGTCCAGCGTTGGGTCAGTTGAGCTGTAGTAAACCTTTTTTGCACCGGAGGATACTGCGTCCGGGATGAACTTGTGGCCATCATGAACTTCGCCAACAATAGGTATGAAAGTGACACCAGGAGTGACCTTCTTCGAATTTATGACTATGTTCAACATCACTTCAATTATAGCATTATTTGTTCCGAAGGTTGAATGCGACTCCGACGAGAAAATGTTTCCTTCGCGATAAGCAGTCCAGAAACTATCGACAACACCCACATTATCAGGAAAGTTCTTGACATCGAGTTAAAAACAGATGGTGAAAATGCCAGCATAAAGTGGGTGAGTGTTCCGACCGCGAAAAACAACAATGTTAGGCCGCAGATTCGCGTGGGTCCGTAAACCAGAAAAACTGCGAGCGCGAGCAGAACGAAGAGCGATAACAAAACTGCAGGGACTATTATAGTGTTGATATTGTGCAGATTAGCGAACGAGAGGCACTTCGGACCGTCGGAAAACTTGTTATAGCACTTGACGTAGAGAAACATCTCGTCTAGGAAGGGAACATTTGCAATCAGAAAAACTGCCAGCTTGATGATAATAACGGGAAGTAGCGCTAAATACCGACCTTTCACTACAGCCGCACCCACCAGCGCGAGTAGTATCATATTCAAGAGCAGCGAGTCAGTGATGAAGAAATAGCCACTCGTCGTGTCCAGACCGAGTTGTAGTTTGTTAAGCAGCCCGATGTTCGAGTATTCGGGAAAAGCGTGGATCAATTCATAATTACTGCGTAGACGATTTCCGGGGCAGACCAACACGACGACAACCCCTGCAATAGAAATACACAACAACAGTATATCATAGGTCCAACGGCGAATTTTCTTGTAGAGCTTAAACAACAGGACGGCGACGCTAAAGCAGAAAATTAGAATTGCACACTGCTCAATCTGCACTGAAACTAGCGCCGCAATCCCGCCAAGAAAAAACTGCTTCCGACTAAGTGCCACGCCGTCTAGTGTCTGCAGTAGGAGGCACACAGTATACATCGCGAGTGCGAGTCCCCAGAGCCCGTTGATCATCGTCGCGTAGTATCCCGCAGTGTAATATAGTCCGAACGGCACGATGAACAAAAACGCAGCGCAGACTACAGAGTGCCCAAGCAAAGACTTGACCTTGAGTATATTCGCGATTGAGTAAGAGAGCAAGACTGCGCAAAGTGCCGAAATAATCGAGAAGAGCACGAAGTTCCCAGAAAATGCAAGTGTTAAGAACTCGAAAAGAATGCGGCTACTCCAAGTCGTAAAGCGCTCTAAGGCAAAGCCAAACTGATCGAATAGTGAAGGACCGATTGAGAGCCGTTTATCGTTAAAGAACTTCCAGTCACCCTCTTCTAGGTGCTGTGAAATTGTGCATAAAAAAAATATACTGCCTAACGCGAAGTAGGGCAAGATTACCTTCTGGTGTAGTTTTCTGATCGTTATCTGTAGTATAGCACTAACTTCATTCGCAAATTTTCCTCCGGAATAATTTGACGAATTCAGTAAGTGCTATTCATAACAAATTGATCGTCAGGGAGACGAACCGCTGCGCTCTCTCCCCGACACCCCTCTTCCGCTTATTTGCCAAACTCGCAAGCGAGTTTGACCTTATTTAACTTCATTCGCACCACGCCTACTGCTTGGCGACTGGGTCACGGGGCGCTGATAGGTCTATGATGCGCTTCCCTTGGAGGTCCTGGGTTAACGCAATCTGCAGGGACTCGAGTTTGAGTGTTAAGTCGTTCGTGTTCCCGAAAACAACAATCAGCCCGTCCGCTCTCTGCACCGCTATGCTGTCACGCCCAGTCGCGGATATTTTCGTTAGGCCTTGGGAAAAGGCGGGGTGTTTCACTATCATCTTGAGCAGTGCCAAGACGTCGGTTTTCGCATCTTCAGAAACTTCGAACTCTGGGAATGCACCCAGTGATTCTTGCCACGCCCCCAAAATGTCACCATTTTCATCAATTAAATTACCGTTCGCCTTAGCAATTGGGGTCTTCGGGTCAATCATCACGATTAATTTGTGCGGCCACTCCTTGGCAACCTGCGCCTTCTTGACGCCATGTATCTGCTGAAGCTGCCTCGCGAAGTTGTCAGTGTCGAAAAGCACTAGAGAAACTGCAGAGTCTGACTTGGCGTCCCCGAAAACATGGTTTAGCGTCTGAAAATCGATGAACACCGACTTCTGGGCATCCTCAAGCCCAAGCAGCTGTATTTCTTTAACCTTGAACATTGGTGAGAAGAGCAATGCCCAGACTACAAATGCAACCGAAAAGCACAGTAAGACGCGCTTTAAGATTTGCAGGAAGAGTTGGCGGCGCACTGCCCTCTGACGCTCAAGCAATCGCTGGTCAACCTGTAGTTTCGGGGCCTCAGTTTTTGGCATATTTCCTGAACATCTCAACTAAACTAGGTCCCGCACCCACGCTCAGGACAATTTTACTGCTCTGCCTCGCTAACTTGACCGCTAGTTGCACACCTTCTTCAAGTGAGTCTGTGGTTAATAAGTCGTCAGAATGTTGAGCGATGGTTTCGGGCGTGACGTCTGGGAAGTCCGCTTGTTCCTCCCGTGCCTTGAAGATTTTCGTGACTATTGCGAACTTCGCGCGTTCGAGTTCCTTTGCAAATTCCACTTGAAAATCGCGCGTCCTTGAATATAAGTGAGACTGGAAGAGCACGACAAAATCATTACTACCGTATTTTTCGATAGCACCGTCGATAAGTTTCTGGACCTCAGTTGGGTGATGGGCATAATCGTCAACCACTGTCAACCCCTCGATTTCGTGCACCTCGAACCGCCGTGATGCTCCTGTAAACGATTCTAATGCACGTTCTATCGCTTGTGGGTCCACACCTTGTCCCCTACACACGCAGCTAGCTAAGGACGCGTTAACTTGATTATACTGGCCTGGGACGCTAAGGTTAAAGGTCTGCTTTTCGCAAACCACAACATTTCTACCGTGCAACCCCAACTCGTCTGCGACCTCTTGAGTGGTGACGACTTTCTGGGCGTTTTGAGCGAACCGCTTGAACTCCCGTTTCACACCATCGAAATCGCCGTAATAGTCAAGGTGGTCAGGCTCAAGGTTCGAGATTACCGCGACGTCGGGGTAGTATTTCGTGAAACTGCCGTCAGACTCGTCCGCCTCAAGGACAATTATTTCGCGCCGATCCGCCAGTTTACCGCCATTGCAGTGCACGCCGTTTATCTTCGCCTCCGCACCGACGACAAAACTGGTTGCCTCGGAGTCATTCTGCTCAAGAATCTGCGCTATCATACTAGTTATTGTGGTCTTACCGTGGGACCCCGCAACCGCAACTGAAGTTTTGTGCATCTTCAGGAGGATATTTAACACGTCCGATCTGTGCAGCACTTCAATCCGACCGCCGTGCTCTTCTTGCCGCCTAGCCTCGCTAAGCTCAGTGTTCGTCTCTTTTATCGCACTCGAATACACTAGCATATCCTTCCCGATTAAGTGGTCTGGAGAGTGCCCCCCGAGAGTAGAGTCACACCCAGAAATTGACGAGATTTTCTCAAAGCAACTCGCTATCGGTGAAATACCCGCACCTGAAAGTGCCATAAAGTGCACTTGTTTAGGCGTCCGAGTAGTAAAATATGTCTTCAAGATTGCGCGCTCAATTAGTCGAACTAACTTCTTCGTTGCGTTAGGGATTGCGTTTTTTACCGCCGCCGTTTTCATCAAGCGCAGTCGGTCAGTAGTCATAGTTTTTAGGGCTTCAATTAGACGGTCCGAACGGAAGTCAGCATCTTTTATCGTCAAGGCACCGTCCCCAAGTAGTGCCACATTGCGAAATTGCTCACCGTTCCCGATCGGAAGTGGCACGAGGATGGCAGGTTTTCCGAGTAAAGCCAGCTCATGAACACTTCCAGCACCACTACGGCAAATCACCAGGTCAGCAGCACTCATCAAGTCAAGCAAATTGTCAGCATATTCGAGCACTGTGTAGTATTGTTGTTTCTCAGTCGGCAGCGCAGTGCGGACGTCAAGTGCAGCATCAACCTTTCCCCTGCCCGTCACGTGAACGATTTCCCAGTCGTCAAGGAGACGCTCGGCAGCGTTGCAGACTGCGATGTTAATGTTCAGGGCGCCGAGTGACCCACCGAAGACCAGTAGTTTTCTCCTCGCACAACAGTCAGTGTTTTCGCCTGGAGCATCCACCGAGCGGTCCGACCCTGCAGCGACACTGTCAATATTCGAGGCAGAACGCATCGGTAGCCCTGTCAACTGCGCGTTTCGTGCCGCGCGTGGTAAAATCGTGTCGGGAAAGGAATATGCAAACTCGGAGGCATACATCGCAGCGACTCGGTTGGCTAGCCCCACTTTAGTGTTCTGCTCGTGCACAATAATCGGCACCTTCAAGTTCTTGGCAGCAAAAATCGCGGGCACACTGACATAACCACCGAAAACCACCACCGCGTTAATATTGTTCTGCTTGATAATTGTTTCAGTCTGCTTTATCAACTTGTGCAACTTGTTCGGAAGGGAAAGGTTACGAAAAATCTTGCCCCACTCACGCTCAAGAGGCAGCTTATCGATCTGGTGCAACTTAAAACCTGCGTCCTTAACTAGCTCTACTTCAATGCCATAACATCCCAGAAACTCGGCGTGGTAGTTCTGCTGCTCGAGCTCGCGTGCCGTTTCGAGCGCAGGAATGACGTGGCCCGCCGTTCCCGCCGCAGCCAACAAAACATTTCGCTTTCGCATCTTTACACTAGTGTAGCACTTAAAGCTTAACGTTAACTAAAAACACTAAACATGAACCAGAGTTCCGAGAGGGTCACCGTTTTCCTCGACGGCAACACTTCCGCCACGCAATGCCTTCGTCACATTCCCAACCACATCCAGACCAAACACCCGCATACTGATGTCATTCGTTCGCGCCAATGAGAGTGCTGCCGCGTCCATAACTTTCAGGTTGTCAACGAGTGCCTTAGTGTAGGTCAACTCTTCGAACTTCTTCGCCTGAGGGTTCGTTGCGGGGTCAGAATCATACACAGCGTCCACACCGTTTTTGCCCATCAGCACGCATTCACAATTCATTTCGAGCGCCCTCTGGATGGCAACAGTGTCCGTTGAAAAATACGGCATTCCAGCACCCGCACCGAAGACGACTACGCGCCCTTTCTCCATGTCACGAATCGCCTTGAGCGGTATATAGTTCTCGGCAATTTGCCCCATCGAGATGGCAGTTTGAACCCTAGTCACGACACCTTCCTGCTCAAGAAACTCCTGCAGCGCGAGAGAGTTCATGACAGTCCCGAGCATCCCCATATAGTCACCACGGTTGCGATCAAGCCCCGCCTTCGACAACTCTTCACCTCGGAAAAAGTTACCACCGCCATTCACAACGCAAACTTGAACTGGGCTCGAACCGTCCGTGGGTCTGACTGCCTCCTTGATTTCCTGGGCAATCCGCTTCACCACATCAGTGTCAATACCAACAGAACCACCGCCGAAACTCTCGCCCGACAACTTCAATAATACTCTACGCATTACTCTAGTGTAGCACAATTCTCTGGCGCGCGTTGCGCTAGCGATTAGAACTCGGCCACGCCCTGTCACCCTTGGGCTTGACGTCCCATGTCACCCTTGGGAGCGGGGTGTCCTTTCCCCTGTCACCCTTGGGCTTGTCCCGAGGGTCCGCTAGTGCGGGTCTTGACGTCCCATGTCACCCTTGGGAGCGGGGTGTCCTTTCCCCTGTCACCCTTGGGCTTGTCCCGAGGGTCCAGGGGGGTCAGTGTGCACTGAATCCAGCGCAGCGTGGCATAAAGCCAAGGATGACATGAAAGGGCGAGGGGGTCCAGGGCAGGCGCGGTCTTGTCTTGGTGAGTGACAGTTCTGGCTCACTCGAGCACGGTTGAACTTAACGCGATGCACCCCACAACGTCAATCCCTGCACTAGCTAGCACAAGTTTTGACGCTCGGAAAGTCGCACCAGTCGTGCAGACGTCGTCGACTAAAACAACTCGTTCACAGTTCGCAGTCAGCAATTTTGCGCAGTCTGTCTTGTCGGCAAGCACTCCTTTTCCCTGGGGTGGCGCGCGATGTCGGCGCACAACATATAGCGCATTCTGTTTATTCTGCGCGCGTTGAGCACTATCGAAGTTCACCTGCTTCTTAATGTTCTTCTGCTTCAAAATCTGCTTCACTTGCGCGGGAACACCGAGTTTCTTGAGCTCCGAGGCAACTGCGAGCGCCAGGCTTAACGTTTGTAGGCGCGTCCGCTTCTTCACCGAACTTCTGCTTGAGGGGCAAGGCACAACGATAATTTTATTCCGACCAGACGTCAGTCTGCGATTGAGAAACTTTTTGCACTCTGAGTTGAAAAACTTTATTGCCACTTGCCGGACAATTTTGCACATAACACGGTCCAGATCTAGACGTCCGTGGTCTTTCCATTTTAGCAGTAGTTTACGCATCGTGTCCTGATAGTTCGACCCTGAATAGACCTCAACATCATCCTTGACGACAACTGTGGGCGAAATGTATTCCTGCAACTTCAACTTGCATTTTGGGCACACTTCTTGATCGACGACATTGCACCCCGCGCACGTCACTGGCCAGACGAGTAGAATAAGCTTCTTAATCATGGCACCAGTATTGCGCATTATATGGACACACTCCGCAGGAACTGCCCTAATGGTTAATAAGTCACCGAAATATTGCGTTGACGGACAAGCGCGGGCCTGTCCTTGGCTCTATGCTGCGCTACGCTGGGATGACGGGGACTATTCACCACTACTGTCATCCTTGGCTTTATGCCGAGGATCCACTAGCGCGGTGTGTTCATAGATTCTCGGGACAAGCCCAAGGATGACATGGGACGGACATGCGAATGAATGACATGGGACGGACAAGCGCGGGCCTGTCCTTGGCTTTATGGTTATTGTCATCCTTGGCTCTATGGTTATTGTCATCCTTGGCTTTATGCCGAGGATCCACTAGCGCGGTGTGTTCATAGATTCTCGGGACAAGCCCAAGAATGACATGGGACGGACATGCGAATGAATGACATGGGACGGACATGCGAATGAATGACATGGGACGGACATGCGAATGAAGTTCGTGCTATAATGCTGATAAGTTGCGTAGAATACTGATTTTAGTTGTAGTTGCACTTCTCGGAGGTGCAGCAATATTTCTGTCTGCGCCGCACGATTTTCAAGAAGACAACGAACTGTATCCAAACCGAGTCCCCATTTCATGGCGTGTTGGGATCGCATTCCCCAGTTCGGGGCTTGAACTTTTCGACCGCTCGTCTGTTGGCAGGTGGGACAATATAGTGGCTAAAATCAAGGCGGAACTTGTCGTGCACGGTTTTAACGAGAATAATATTGTCGTCGCTCAGTCAAGCGAACGTGTCGAGCAAGTGAAGCAGATTGACGAAATGCTAGAGAAGGACAACTTAGACTGCCTGATTGTTGTGCCAGTGGAACTCTCGAAGGACCAGATTATTGCGCAACAAGGTGACACTACTTGGAACTATTTGCGTGCCAAGTATAAAGATGTGCTTGCCGAGTCTGTCACCGCGAACGACCCAAAAATACTTGAGAACTCACCCTATGAAAATGTCGGCGAAGAGTCACCGCTTGATGAAAATGGCTTGAAATTCTACAACAAACTGCTAGTGCAGCTCCAGCAATATTCGCTTGAGGACCGGCTTCGCAAGGCGAAGGAAGCGAACATCTTAACGGTAGGCTTTGGGTCGGATAATGTCAACGATTTCCCATTCGACTACTTCTTCGCTACTCCGTCTGCAGAGGATGTTGCTAATGTGCAGGCTGGTTTTGCAGTTGCGCACCTCGGACTGCCTGAACTAACCGCGGACGGCATCGCGCCTGAAAAGCCAACCGATTGGGTGGCAAAAAATGTAGAGGTTATGACTCAAGATGCCCTTAAGCCGAACTCGAAGCGCTATTTCACCCAGCTCTGGAAGCGAATTAAGCCTTATTTTGACGCTGGCTACCTCCGCTCTGGCTCTGGATTGCTGACCGAGAAGACTACAGCTGAAGACTATATTGGTGTGTCCGTAATTGAAGACGGTGACAAAGCTGCTGGAATTATGCATAACCGACTTGACAAGTATTACAAGCAGGATGATGCCGCCCACCGATTAAGTTTTGTCTTCGCGCAGACTGATGCCCACGCACGCGGTGCGGTCCGTGCTTGCGTTGAGGCAGGGTGGCAGCAGTCGAGTTCACGGTGGCCAATAATCACGGGGTCTGGTGCGGAAAAAATCACTGTTGCAGACATCGTGGAGAAGAAGCAGGCGATGTCTATTGCATACGATTCAAGCATCCTCTCGACTGCAGTTGCACAATATCTGTTCGACTTCGCAATCGGGCAGCCCTCTATGAACGGTCAGAGTGTCAACAATAACGCCCTCCTTTCTGCCGCGGTGTCCCCGAGTGGGACTGCATATTTCGCACAGGTGCCATTGAAAGACGGAGAACTTCAAAATATGCTCATTGCGCGTCCGGTCACGATTACAGCAGACAACCTGAAGGAGTTTATGGTCGACTCGGGTTACATTTCGCCACAGGAGGCAGGGTTGTAGATGCGTGAGGAAAAATACGAGGTCTTACACGAGAAGTCCGAAGTGGTTTTGCGTGCAGGACGCCTTGCGCTGTCGGCAGGATTGGGTAGTTTCAGGGTGCGCCAAATAATGCAGACTGTTGCCAATGCGCTAGGAATTAAGAACACTTCGCTGGTCACATTGACCGAAATAACTTCAACTTGCCATTCAGGAACACAGTGTATCACAGAGGTTGCCAGTAACGCGTCAATCGGGGTCGATGCCAACCGTATCAGCCTGATTAGCGAGATGATTTACGATCTGCGCAAGAAACTTATTACCCACGAGGTGCACTGCATTAACGAGCGGCTTGACGTTATTGAACGCTCCAAAAGGCTCTACAACTCGCTGACTTTTGGGCTCTGGGCTGGACTAGCCTGTTTCAGCTTCACAATACTGCTCGGAGGTGACTATCTTGAAGGACTCGGTGCGCTCCTGGGTGCCTTCGCTGGCCAGTATTTTCGGGCGGCACTGTTCAAGCGCTTGTATAATCAGTTCGTCGCCAATGGGCTTAGTGTCATCCTCGCCGGGTTCATCTACGCGTCGTTCTACACAGTGTTAAACGAGTTGTCGCTCTGGCAGCATCCGGGGAGTGCAGGTTATGTCGGTGCGCTTTTATACGTCATCCCAGGGTTCCCGCTAGTCACAGGTGGCCTTGATTTCGCGAAGCTCGACTTCTCGTCAGGCATCTCCCGTACTATCTACTCGTGGGTCATTATTTTCCTTGCCACTGTCGTCGCGTGGGTCTGTGCAAAAACGATAGGATACACACCCGCGGATCTGAAGTCACCTTACGACGGTAACATTACCATCTGGTTGATCTTGGTTTTCTGCTTGAGCTTTACTGGTGTTCTCGGCTTCGCACTGATGTTCAATTCACCAATACGAGTAGCTTTTACTGCCGCATCAATTGGCGCGGTTTGCAACACATTTCGCTTTGCTCTACTGGACGTCGGTGTGCTTGGGTTCGTTGCCGCAGTCTACGCGTCATTTCTTGTCGGGCTCATCGCATCTCTAGTGTGTCACTATTTTCGCTTCGCCAGGATCACTATTTCGGTCCCAGCAATAACCATTATGGTGCCTGGTAGCCTGATTTTCCACGGGTTCTTCGACCTCGGCGAGGACAACCTCGGCTCTGCAGCACACTATATTGTGAAGGCGGTCTTAGTGATTTTCGCATTGCCTATCGGTCTTGCTGCCGCGCGTTTCCTGACTGACAAATACTGGCGTGTAGACAAGCAAGTTATCTCAAATAGGCCTGTTTGAACTCGTCGTAATTGTCGTCTAGGAGTGCCTGGCGTATTTTGTCGACAAGGTGTATGATGTAATACTCGTTATGGATTGTGCAAAGTGTACTGCCCAACATTTCCCCGCACCGAATCAAGTGGTTAAGATACGCTTTCGTGTAGTTCTGGCACGTGTAGCACCCGCATTCTGGGTCCAGTGGTGAAAAATCCGCCTTGAACTTAGCGTTCTTGATGTTAATCCGAGTGTTACCGATGTATAGAGCACCGTTTCGCCCTTCGCGTGATGGTGAAACACAGTCAAAAGTGTCTGCTCCATTTTCAATACCAGCAAAAAGGTCCGCAACACCCGAAATGCCAAGAATATGTCGTGGTTTCTCCTCCGCACCGCTCGCATTCAGCTCCGAACTGCAATAGCCAATAATCTCGCCCAGCCTTTCCTTCTCGAACGCACCGCCTACGCCGAAGCCATCAAACTGCATACCGTTCACGCTAAGTTCCGCTAAATACCGGGATGTCCGCCGGCGCAAGTCTTCGTAATTCGCGCCCTGCAAGACTGCGTAAAGTGCCTGATACGGCTTACCATTCCGCGACTCTGTCTGCCGAAAATGCTCTTCTAAACTACGCACCGCCCAGGGGTGGGTCCGCCTACTCAAGCTCTCCACCTGATAGCGGTAGTCCTGGTTCAGCGTCGTCAACTCGTCAAACGCAAACATAACATCTGCACCGATTTCGTGCTGCACTTTTAGCGATATTTCTGGTGTAAAGCGCAGATACGAGCCGTCTAAGTGGCTCTTGAACGTCACACCGTCATCATCAATTCTGGAGAGCTTGTCCTTTTTCGCGACGACTTGCTCTGCAGCGGTTTTCTCGTCCATCGCGACCACTTTCTTGTAGCCATTACCTAAACTCATCACTTGAAACCCACCAGAATCCGTGAATGTTGGTGCATCCCAGTTCATAAACTTTCCCAAGCCACCTGCCGCGTCAATAATTTCGGAACCTGGACGCAACCGAAGATGATACGCATTAGCCAGCAGAACTTGTGCACCAAGCGCTTTCATCTGGTCCACGCTGACACCTTTGATAGCAGCTCGAGTGCCAACAGGAATAAAGCAAGGCGTCCGAATGTCACCGTGCGGCGTGTGGATTACGCCTACTCTTGCGAGGCGGTATTGCGCGTCTCGTTTGATGATGTTAAAACTGAAGTCTGATACATCACTAGTATAGCGCGTTCACCCGAGAATGACATTTTCTTCAGGATAGCGCACGAATTTCGAGAAGTCTTGGCGAATCATAGATGCCACGATTGTCATAGTCCCTATCCTGCCAAGTATCATAAGGATCGCGACAAGAACTGAGGTGAACGGCGTTAAAAACTGATCCAGTCCGAGGCTCAAACCGTTGTTAGCGAAGGCTGAAATGGTGTCAAACTGAACGATGTCAAGTGGCGCATTGGTCTGGAGTAGGATAATGAAAATGAAGAGGATGACTATCGCTATCCCCGTGAAGAATATCGTCACCGCAACTTTAAGGGATGAAAACGAAAGGCGCTTGGCGAAAATTGAGATGTCGGACACACCGCGGAACTCCGACATCAAGGCAAGAACTAGCACTGCAATAGTCGTCACCTTAATACCTGAACATGTCGACGCTGGTGCGCCGCCTATGAAGATCCAAATCTGCTCCAAAAGACGTGTAGCACCCGACAGCGCTGACTGGTCGATGATTTCAAACCCTTCGGTTCGAGTGTTCAGCGCGGTGAAAAGAAGTGCCTGGGAATGGAGAAGTGGGTCATCGTTAATTTCGGGTGTAAAAAGGTGTGTGTTGCCCCATTCGACAACGAAAAACCATAGCACTATTATCAGGTCAAGGACAACAAATGCGACAAGGACAATTTTAGTGTGTAGGCTGACGGTATGCCAACTCCGTTTCTTTATCGCGCGGAAAATGTTCAGGATGACTGGGAACCCAATCGAGCCCATAAAAATCGCGAAGAGGGTAGGCACAATAATCCAAATATTGAAGCCCCAGGATGCCACGCCGTCGGCAGAAATGTCGAAGCCCGCATTGTTGAAGGCGGACACTGCGAAGAACACTGAATGCCAAAGTGCGTGCAAAAAGTCCTCGTGCATATATAGAAACCGCGGAAAAGTTACAGCAACGAGCACTGCCTCAATCACAGCCATACTAATTAGGACCACGCGAAGCAACGAGCCAAGCTCTCCGTATTTTGACGACTTGATATCCGACGCTGCTAGTATTTTCTCAGTCAGCCCCATCCTCTTCGAAAACAACGACCCCACCAGCGATGCCATAGTCATAACCCCCAACCCACCAATTTGGATAATGAGCATCAAAGTGAACTGCCCGAAGAATGTCCAGTGCTCACTAGTCGGAACTAACTCCATACCAGTGCCTGAAATTGCCGACGACGCAGTGTAGAACGCGAGGTGGAAGTCGGTCCAGCCGGAATAACTACAAAACGGCAACATTAACACTAGCGTGAAGAGCAGGAGCACCAGCAGAAATGTCGAGATGACGAATGACGCGGGCCGCAGTTTGGCTAGAGTGACGATTGCAGAGGTATTGGAACCCTTGATCAGGTTCTTAACTGAGCTCCGAGAGTCTTTACGACGTCTGCGAGAGAATTTCACCCTTGGTTTCAAGCGCATTCATCTTCTCATATTCTTTCACAACTTCGGGAGTGGCTGCCCCACGAATAACTTCTTCATCGGCGAGCTTCCAGAACGGCATATCACCGTTGTTCAGACCGTTACGAGCGTTGTAAACCCAACCCGCCTGGCGCGCTGCCCCGTCAGCAACGTATTCACCTAGAGTCGGCAGAGTGATATCGCGCCCGAAAATAGCAGGAGCGATCGCACGGACTGCTGGTGACTTCATCGAGCCACCAATCATATACACCTTCTTCACGAGCACACCCTGATTCTGCATCTGGACAATGCCGTCATTCAGACCGAGTAGCATCCCCTCAACAAAAGCGCGGGCCATATTAGCTGGCGTGCAGTTTGCCAAAGTCATACCGAAAAGACTAGCGTTCGCGGTCGGACGGTTAGGCATACGTTCACCTTCGAAATACGGGACCAGAGTGAGCCCACCAGCACCCGCAGGCGCCTCAAGTGCAAGTTCAGCAAATTTCTTATAGTCAACGCCTAGTATTTTACATCCCGCATCAACATCCCGGCTAGCGTTTAGAGTGCATGCAAGCGGCAGATAGTTCCCCGTGCAGTCGGCGAAACCGTTAATTGCACCAGTCTGATCATTAGTTGGAGTTGCAGAAACAGCAGCGACGACTCCCGAAGTACCTAGACTGACACTAACTTCCCCAGGACGCAGACCGAGCCCTAGTGCGGCAGCAGCGTTGTCTCCGCCACCTGGACCAATTAGTGTTCCTGGAGTGACAACTTGCTCATCAGAGTTTGCGGCATCGTCAACAACTTCGGCTTCACTTGGAGACAAAACTCTAGGCAGAATGATGTTCTCGGAGGTTACATCGGCTGGTCGCAGTGCAAGGTCAAGCAAGTCGCGTCGATACTCACCGACACCACCGTTTGCCGTTGCATCGAAGTAGCCAGTGCCTGAAGCGTCCGAACGGTCAGTGAACAACTTCGAGAAGTCAGGAATTAAGCCTTGAGACTTCGGCCCGAACCCCGCGATGCGCCAAGACAGCCAATCATGCGGAAGACATATCGCATGGATGCGCTTTGCGTTCTCAGGTTCATGCGCCGCGACCCAACGAATTTTGGTTATCGTCAAAGATGCGACGAGCACTGAGCCGACATTTTCCGCCCACGCCTTGGCACCAACCTCAGTTAAATGCTCACCGTCCTTCGCTGCTGCGGGTGACTTCACGACAATCTCTGCCCCGAACTCCGCGATTAAGTCCTCGGCGGCGACTGCTGACCGTGTGTCGTTCCAGAGTAGCGCGGGGCGTATTACCTCACCATCTTTATCGAGAAGCACCATGCCGTGTTGTTGCCCGCCAACTGAAATCGCCTCAACATCTTTCAACCCACCAGCGCTTTTTGCTGCTTCTTTGAAGGCATCCCACCAGTGGTCAGGGTGGCATTCAGTTCCGTCGGGGTGACACGCATTACCAGAACGAACAAGTTTGCCCGTGCTCAAGTCACGGACGACAATCTTACAACTCTGGGTTGACGTATCAACACCAGCAACTAATACATTAGAACTCATATCACTAGTATAGCACTAACTTCATTCGCAGGGCGGCGAAGCTGGCTAAGTGCTGCACTAGCGATTAAACATTGCAATGAAATCAGAGGGCGAAATGATTGGAACTTTCGATCCTGCAAACCCATTACTATCACGACTAATGATATATTCTGCATCGTATTCGTCGGCGCAGACATCTTGAAGTGCATCTTCAAAATCTACAATCGTTTCATGGTCGAGCGCAGCCATGATTTCGGGATACCCAATCGGGATGACATCAACAAACCTCAATAATTTCCTAATAGTCGTTTTAGTTTCTTCGGTAGAAAGCTCTCTACGGACAATATAGAATATGTTTGAAACAGTGTGTGGCGCCAAAGACGGGTTCTTCGACTCACAGATGCGCAACACTTCAACTGCATCGTCATAGAAGGGCTCGCGCTTGAGTATCTCGTCTAGAATTATATTCGTGTCAAGTAAGACTCGCATACTTTTCCCATCGTGCCTTCGCGACCTCTTCCTTTACATCAAACTCAGGGTCGTTAACATCCCTTGATTTCACGCTCTTAAAATACTCATCTATGCGCGCAAATGTATCAAGTCGAGTAGATTTTCCACGCCTAAAACCCTCACCGAGTTCACTCTGGGTTGACGTATCAACACCAGCAACTAATACATTAGAACTCATATCACTAGTATAGCACTAACTTCATTCGCAGGGCGGCGAAGCCACCCTGACGAATTCAGTAAGTGCTATTCGTAACAGATTTAACTTCGAGAGGAAGAACCGCTGCGCTCTCCTCTCGAGCTCTCCTTCCGCTTATTTGCCAAACTCGCAAGCGAGTTTGACCTTATTTGACTTCATTCGCAGGGCGGCGAAGCCCATGCCCAGCGTAGCGAGCAGCCGTCCAATTTTCAAGTTTACGAGCCACAATGGAGAACTTGTTGTATATTTTTGGCGACAAACGCAGAAAATCGAGCGATTAGCGATGATTTATTTGGCGGCGAAAAGCGAGCGAAGTGTGTTTGAGCACTGGCGAAGCCTGTGCGAGGGGCGTAATGAGAGCGCGGAGCGATCGAACCAAATGCGGCGAATTCAGTAAGTGCTATTCATAACAGATT
>JAISRT010000035.1 GCA_031273495.1 Candidatus Ancillula kalotermitis
GTCAGTCCATGTCATTCTTGGGCTTGTCCCGAGAATCTCGCTAATCGCTCGATTTTCTGCGTTTGTCGCCAAAAATATACAACAAGTTGTCCATTGTGGCTCGTAAACTTGAGAATCCAGGGTGGTGCGTCCATAGACCCAGCGCAGCGTGGCATAAAGCCAAGGATGACAATAGAGGGGTGGGGTGCGTGTGTCAGCCCTTCTGGAAGAACTTGACCTTCGAAGTCTGCAGAACTGACCTACCGTAGAGGCTCGAGGCAAACTTGACGATGACTGGTATGAACGCAACTGAGATCGCGAGAGAAATCAGGCACTCCACGACGCCAACATTCCCTTGCGCGTACTGTCCTGGCATTGAAATAACGCTCAAAAGTGGGCAATACTTCATCACCGCACCGATAACAGGGTTCGCCATAATTCCGGGGAGGAAGGTCATAAAATACGGCACCATAGCGAATATCATGACAGGTGTAATCGCTTGGTTAACCTCCTCCGTGCGCGAAACTGTCGATGCGAACGCGGCATAAAGACAAGCGTAACTGAAGTAGCCGACGAAGAAGTACCCGAGTAAAATGAGCAAGAAAGTGGGACTTCCGATATTGCCGATGCCAGTCCAATGCGTCCCAGTGACCATAATTCCTGCACCCACTGCAACCAGTATAGCGCCAATCTGGATTAGTCCAACCACCACGTTGCCGATAATCTTACCGAACATCAACTGAAAACTGGACATCGTGGAGAGCAAAATCTCAACAACACGGCTCGACTTCTCCTCGACGACCCCCATAGCAATCTGCGAACCAGTCAGTACAATCGCCGCGATCATGAGCACAGTCACCAAAATCCCCACTAGAATCAGTGCCTCAGCATCGCCGTTCGACCCAAGGTGCGCAGTGAGTTCAGCCGTCTTCGCGGCAACATCGGACTGAAACTGCGGTAGAGTGGTTCCTAAACCTGATAAAACCTGCTCTTGGGCAAGTGCCGCTGCATCCGCACTCTCCCTTTGTGAACCACTTAGAACCATTGACGCCACAGAACCAGGGTTCGAGCCTACTAGCGTGTAGAAAAATGCAATACCCGAGAATAACAGCGCTGTCAGTATGGTACTTAAGATGAACGCCTTAGTCTTGACCTTTGCGCACACCTCCCGCGAAATCACATTCATCACATTACGCATTCTGGACCTCCACACTCGCACTCTCCTGTATCAGGCCGCCAAAAATCTGGCTTAACGGAGTCGGAATTGTTATCGTTTCTGGTGCATTAACTTCTCTACGAAGTTCTGCTGGCGTCCCGATGTGAAGTATACGACCACGCTTAATTATTGCCACCTTGTCCGAAATCTCGTCGACGAGTTCAAGCTGGTGCGAAGAGAAAAGTACAGGTGCCCCCTTATTGGCGAACTCGCGAATCACATCGCTCATCACTTCTACGGCAATGGGGTCTAGGCCTGAGAAAGGCTCGTCAAGAACTAGTGCCTCGGGGTTCGAGACTAGCGCGGCGGCGAGTTGGACGCGTTGCTGATTACCTGTCGAAAGCGAACTGAGTTGCTTCTTTGCGTGCTGCTCAATGTCGAGTTTTTTAAGCCAGTACGACGCGCTTTCACGTGCTTGAGCCGTAGTCATCCCGTGAATTTTCGCGAAGAACACGATTTGCTCCTTAACCTCCATCTTGGGGTAGAGCCCGCGCTCACTTGGCATATACCCAATCTTTTGGCGCAAGTCAGTGTTAGCAGGCACGCCGTCTAGCAGAACTTCACCTTGATCCGCGTTCAGAACGCCCATCAAGATACGCATTGTGGTAGACTTTCCAGCGCCGTTTGCACCGACAAACCCCAAGATTTCACCAGGCTCAATCACGAAGGACACATTGTCTAACGCCTGCACTTTCAAGGAACCTGAATTAAACTGCTTCGACAAATTGGTCAGTTCAATTTTCATCAAGCACCTTCACGCACGCCAGACAAGGCCCTGACGTAGACTAAATCTCGTTGATTATCTTGCGGTATGCATTAGCGTAAGTCGTCTGAATGTATGGCAAAACGTAGATGATAGCAATGCCGAATGTGACTAAAACTAACAACTCCCACAATATGAAACTCAGAATTAGAACGAAAAGTTCACCTTTGTGCCCTTTAGTTATTTCAATTGAGCGCTTTTGTGCTTCCGTTACAGTCATCTCAGGGTTGTCCTCAAGAATGAAATAGGTAAACGAATACGCAATAGACTTGATAATTCCAGGAACGACTAGCAGAAGAGACCAAAGAGATGCGAACAGTGAAACTCGGAAGTTCGCGATCCAGTAACGAAAAAACAACTTATTTTCATTGAACGCTCTAAAGATGTCCATTGGCGATATGTCAGTGCCACGTGAAAACTTTAAGAACGCAATCGTTAAAGCAACTATAACCACTGGATGTGCGAAAAATGCCGCTATACCCCCTCCAAGTGGAAGAAAAGTAGCGATTATGCCGATAGCAGAGATGAGTAAAACATAGATAACGACGAAGCCTACATACATTCCAGCATTGCCACTCATTCGCTCCTTCGCGAGTGACTTAAGTTCTTTACGATTTAACATAGTTGTCTCCTTTCGTTCGGCCTTGCGGCCTCCAACATCACTAGTATAGCAGAACCTGGGTCAGTTTGTTAAATTGGGCGGTCACGATGACCTAGGAGCCAGTCGATAGCGTTAAGGACCAGGATGCCGTCAGTGTTCGACTCTGGTGCCACATCAAGGGTTAGAATTGTCTTCGGGTACGAGTCGCGCAACAGTTGCAGAGGTCGTAGTTCCCTCAGTCGGGTAGTTTCCTCACTCAAGGTCTGACAGACTTGGAAGTAGTACAGTTCGCCATTCTTTTGCGCAACGAAATCAATCTCGTACTCATCAAGCACACCAATATAGACGTCAAATCCGCGCCGCAGTAGCTCAAAATACACGACGTTCTCAAGCAGGAGCCCGTAGTCACCGATTCTGGACCCGAAGAGATAATAGCGCAGACCAGTGTCAGGAATGTAGTACTTGTCATTAGTTTTCAGGACCTCTTTACTCTTGAGGTTGAACCGTTTTGCACGGTAAACGGCATAGCTGTCGATTAGTGCGTTCAAATATGCATCAACCGTGTGTGGGGATATTTTTCGGCTCCCACTAGACAACGCATCAGCAATTTTCTTAATGGATAAGCGGTTGCCAATGTTGCCGTAAATGTATTTCGCTATGCGGTCAAGGACACTAGCATCAATAATCTCGTCACGGTTCACAACATCTTTAATCAGAATTGTGTTGTAAACTCCACTGAGGTAATCCCGTAGCAACTCTTCGGAGTGCAAGTTCAAAGTGTAGGGAAAGCCACCGTTTTGGATATAGTCTGAGTACACCTTATTGTCGCGCTCCACCTCTCCTCGCGCCTGTCGATACTCAGCGAATGAGAACGGTAACATTTTGACCTCAATATACCGTCCCGACAAAACCGTAGCAATTTTCGACGACAGCATATACGCGTTCGACCCTGTGACGTAGCTGTCAACATTATCCTTAATGAAAAGCCCGTCGATTGCTCTGTGAAACTCAGGCACGTTCTGGACCTCATCGACTATAACGTAGTTCATCGCGTCAAGTTGCAGGCGGTCGTTGATGTAGTCATAAAGCTTCTCCCACGAGTCAAGGTCACGATACTGTGGGTCCTCGAGATTGATTTCGATGACTTGGTCAGGGCTCACTTTGCACTGATCCGACAACAACCACGACACATACTGCTTGAGCAATGTTGACTTTCCGCACCTCCGAATACCCGTCACGACTTTGATGAGCTCTAGGTCCCGAGACTCCTTCAGCCTGTTCAGGGGTGCACTGCGTATAATACTGTTACTGTTCATATCTACATTATAGCACATTTTAGCATTCTACTGCAAACTTACCGTGAAACCACGATGTTTTAGCACTCTACTGCAAACTTCCCTTGGATCCAGCGCAGCGTGGCATAAAGCCAAAGATAACACACTACCCTCTACTGTCACCCTTGGGCACACTGACTCCGCTACTGTCACCCTTGGGCTTGTCCCGAGGGTCCACACTGGTGCGGGGTGTCCAATGGATCTTCGGCATAAAGCCAAAGATGACAATAGACGGGGGTCCAAGGGTGACACACTACCCCCT
>JAISRT010000036.1 GCA_031273495.1 Candidatus Ancillula kalotermitis
GTCAGTCCATGTCATTCTTGGGCTTGTCCCGAGAATCTCGCTAATCGCTCGATTTTCTGCGTTTGTCGCCAAAAATATACAACAAGTTGTCCATTGTGGCTCGTAAACTTGAGAATCCACTATTGCGGTGTGCTCAATAAATCCAGCGCAGCGTGGCATAAAGCCAAGGGTGACATTGCGGAGTTGGGTGTGTACGGGGTGCGTCCGAGCCGCGGGAGAGGTTGCGACGCGGAGAGGTAAAAGCGTCGCGGGGGGAGGTGCGGGGTGTGTCGATAGACGAAGCGTGCGCCTTCAGCACAAAGCCAAGGGCGGCTGGGAGGCAGTCCAAGAATAGCAATAGGCATGTGGTATGACAAGGATATCACTACTGTGCCTGAGGAATGGAACTCTCCGATTTAACAAGACGTGTGATATTGTGCTAGACTAGAGTAGTATTGAGTGCGCCCATGTGGCGGAATGGTAGACGCGCATGCTTCAGGTGCATGTGTACATTAGTACGTGAAGGTTCAAGTCCTTTCATGGGCACGCGAGACGAAGTTAGGAGGCAAAATGTCAGGGCATTCAAAATGGGCGACGACCAAGCACAAGAAGGCTGCGAACGATGCAAAACGCAGTAAACTTTGGGCGAAGTTGGTGAAGAATATTGAGATCGCGGCAAAACAGGGTGGTGCCGATCCAGACGGTAACCCATCATTAGCGGACGCATTAATTAAAGCGCGTAAGCAGTCTGTGCCGAAGGACAACATTGACCGCGCGATAAAGCGTGGTGCTGGCGTCGGCGGTGAAGCCGTGAATTATGAAGAGCGAACCTATGCGGGGATGTATAACGGTGTTGCTATTCTGATTGAGTGTCTAACCGACAATATAAACCGTGCTAATTCGGAGGTGTCCACTGCACTAAAGAAAAATGGCGCCACGCAGTCGGAAGTTGCATCAGTTCAGTTCCAGTTTGACCGCAAGGGGCTGATAGTCGTGCCGAAAGAAGCTATGGTTGAGGTCCCCGGACAGAAGAAACCAGTAGCTAAGACCGCTGATTTTGACGAGCTTTTCATGGTGGCAGCCGACGCAGGTGCGGAAAATGTTGAGGAAATACAGGGCGAAAACGGTGACGGCGACTTGGAGGATCAGTTCGAGGTTACTTGCGCGCCAAATGATCTTGGTGCAGTGCGCGATGCGATAAAGGCTGCGGGGATTGAGTACAACTCTGCGGATGTGGTTTGGTATCCGAACTCGAAGACTGAGGTGGATGAGGCAGCGGCGGAGAAAGTGCTGAATGTGATTGACATATTAGAAGAACTTGACGACGTGCAAAACGTCTATGACAATATGGCGTAGGTGAGTATGGCTGAATTTATTTACACAATGCACGAAGCCCGCAAAACTGTTGGCACTAAGGTAATACTCGATAACGTTTCCCTGAACTTCCTGCCAGGCGCGAAAATTGGTGTGGTGGGACCCAACGGGGCTGGTAAGTCGACACTTTTGAAGGTGATGGCTGGGATTGAGACACTGAGCAATGGTGAGGCGCGGCTTAGTCCAGGGTTCACAGTAGGTATTCTTTTGCAGGAACCACCGCTTGATGAGACGAAAAATGTACTAGAAAATGTGCAGTCCGCGAAGAAAGAGTTGTTCGACAAAATCGCGCGGTTTAATGAAGTGTCCGCTGAAATGGCTGACCCAGATGCGGATTTTGATGCGCTAATGGAGGAGATGGGGAAGCTGCAGACCGATATTGATGCGGCAGATGCCTGGGACTTGGACTCTCAATTGGAGCAGGCTATGCAGGCGTTAGGATGTCCGCCGCCAGATGCGGATGTTAAAAAACTTTCCGGAGGCGAGAGGCGCAGGGTTGCGTTGTGTAAACTTCTGCTTGAGGAACCGGATTTACTGCTGCTTGACGAGCCTACTAACCACCTTGACGCGGAGTCGGTCGAGTGGCTTGAGCAACATCTTAAACAGTATAAAGGCGCGGTTTTGGCAGTGACACATGACCGCTATTTCCTCGACCACGTAGCGCAGTGGATTTGTGAAGTTGACCGTGGTAATTTGTATCCATATGAGGGCAACTACACCACATACCTAGAGACTAAGCGCGAGAGGCTTGAGGTGCAGGGCAAGAAAGACGTTAAGCTCAGCAAGCGCTTGAAAGACGAACTGGAGTGGGTGCGCACTAACCCTAAGGGACGCCAGGCGAAGTCCAAGGCGAGACTTGCCGCGTATGAGGAGATGGCGCGCGAGGCGGAGAAGACTAAGAAGCTCGACTTTGAAGAGATACAGATACCACCAGGACCACGACTAGGCGATGTCGTCATAGAAGCGGACAAGCTCAAGAAAGGGTTCGGTGACCGAGTGCTAATTGACGGACTATCGTTCACTTTGCCGCCTAATGGGATTGTCGGCGTAATCGGGCCGAACGGTGTGGGCAAGACGACACTTTTCAAAACGATTGTCGGACTTGAAGAGCTAGACGGTGGAAATCTAAAAGTCGGTGAGACTGTGAAAATCAGCTATGTTGACCAGACACGCCAGGGCTTAGACCCGAACAAAAACCTCTGGGAGTGCATTTCGGACGGGCAAGATGTGCTAATTGTGAATGGTGTTGAGATTCCGAGTCGAGCGTATGTTGCGAGCTTTGGGTTCAAAGGGCCAGACCAGCAGAAAATGAGCGGTATACTGTCAGGAGGTGAGCGCAATCGCTTGAATTTGGCATTAACGCTCAAGGAGGGCGGGAATCTATTACTGCTTGACGAGCCTACAAATGACCTTGATGTAGAAACACTGGGTAGTCTGGAAAACGCGCTGTTGAAGTTCCCTGGGTGCGCGGTAGTTGTCAGTCATGACAGATGGTTTCTCGACCGCGTGGCAACACATATTCTGGCGTATGAAGGCACCCAAGAGTCTCCTGCCAGCTGGTATTGGTTCGAAGGTAACTTTCAAGACTACGAGGCAAATAAGGTTGAGCGGCTCGGTGAGTCCGCGGCCAGAACTGGCAAGTCGGTGTACAAGAAATTGACCAGAGGGTAGAGTGAAGATGAAGAGACTAATTGACCGTATCGCTAACATCAGGTTGATACAGAGTGTTGGTGACGCGTCATACTCGTTATATCTGATACATTTCGTAGTTATAACACTACTCTTGAGATGCTATATTGTCAACATGGATGGGCACCCATGGTTTACCGCACGTGAAAAAGTTTATATATTGCTGGGATGTCTCATCGTTTCTTTCTTGATGCTAAAACTCGTCGAGCCAGTTTTGAAGCGCCTCCGAGTTCGAAAAGTATATATTATCTCTAGTATAGCAGTTGTAATTTTGGTCGGTGCAAATTGTATTGTTGAAGCACATTCCTCCTCCATCGTGGGGGGGGGTATCCAGGAAATTAATTCAAAAGCCTATGCCGCCGTTGATGCAGAGGTTAAACTACGCGAATCCACAGGGTCTACAGTGACTCAGAACACTGCTCAAACCATCGAATCTGCGCTTTCAGATGAAGAAAAAAATTCATTATGCTACGGTGCAGTAGCTGTTTTGCATTTAGATTTTTGTGACACCCCTTACGGACAAGTTAATGAGCAAGCGTTGTCTTTATCTTCAATGGACTGGTACCCTCAGGAGTCTGCGTGTATTGATGTTCTTGAAGTTGGGCACTGCCCATTCGTGGGCGACCAAAATTCTAATGTTGTTTATGCAGTTTATGGTGACTCTCGCGCTCGGTCGCTTTATGACGCATTTGACATTGCGGGAAAAATGCTACACGTAAAATTCGAATATTTTGTTAATGAAGCTTGCTCAATCGAGCCTGCAAAAGTTAATCCTGATAAATGGTTTTCTAGACAAACATGTCAAGATAACTGGAGTACTATGATGTCAAACTTACAGAAATACAAAAAAGTGATATTAATTAATCGTTTTGAGATGTACGATTCTATGTTTGATAATTACAGTCGTAGCATCAAAGAATTGCTCGAACAACACAGAAACTTTTATTTACTAGAGACTAATCCATCATTTTCTGTTTCCGCTGCTCATCAGATATCGATACCTAGAAATAGTGTAGACAGTCTTGGAAATCATTTTTACCCCGATTTAATGCAGAACGGCACGGAGATTCCTATGTCAAAAGCTTTATGCGACGATGAAAATTGCTATGCAGCAGTTGCGGATGTAGTAACTCTTTTTGATAAATTGCATTTTTCTAGGACATTCTCTATTACTCTTGGACCTCTGCTTGCAGATGCCCTAGAAGGTATCGAATAGTATTTTTGAAAAACAGGACTTATTAACCACAGCGAATAAAAATTACAGTGACGTTACGTAATCCGTTATAATGAGTTTATGCAGAGTTTTGATACCATCGAAAGGACGATAATACCCAGAATTGCGGGTGTTAGAGTCGATGAAGTTTATTCTGATGACGAAGCTGATCGAATAGACCTCAAACTCGAGGTTGGTGTTTCTGAGCAAAAAATTCAACTTGGCAAGCCGTTAAAACGCGCAAAAGTGAAGGCGATATTGTTAGCAGACTGCACAATAGACTGGCGGAACTACTTCGATAAGATTGGGGAATCGTCTGCCACAGTTGTAGATTTGTTTTTTGACTCTGGGTTAAATGACATTTTGGAGCTCGGCCGACGAAACGGTGTGCGACTTGATGACCTCTTCAGTTATAGTTTTGAATCAAAAGTACTTCGCGATAACCTTCCAATGTTCAAGAATTTGAAAATACTGACGAGCAACCCTAAAGCACCACAGAAGTGCAGAATCGAAAAAGTTGTCGAAATACTTGAAGTGATTTGTAGTATTGAATCGGAATTATTGCTCCTAATGCCCACAAACTTGTTGAGTTGTAGTGAAATATGTGCTATTGTTGATGAGCTCGAAATCATAACTAAACTGACTCCAAAAGGTGTCGCGGACTGCTCTTCTATCATTAAAGTGTCCGCGGTCGCGCTAGAAAGTGTCAAAATAGTACGTGCCAAGAACTTCGAGAGCGGTCTCTTCTCGAGAAGCAGTAGATGGCGTTCAAGGGGTGTCACGAGAAGTGCTGCAAAACGCATTTTGGGGGTGCAGGTCATTTGATTGCCACTTCACTTGTCGACCGCCTTCTGGAAATGGAGCGCGTCACGGATATACTAATCAACGGCCCAGGGAAAGTGTTTGTGGACTGCGGAAATGGTATGCAAGAAGTTAATATTACGTCACATGATCTTAGTTCACCGCAGGATGTGCGCGCACTGGCACTTAAACTTTCACAGCAGGCTAACGCGCGCCTCGATGATGCTTGTCCGATAGTTGATGCTCAACTGAGAAATAATGTTCGCCTGCACGCGGTCCTGAGCCCAATATGTCCTCCCGAGTGCGGGGCACTGATTAGCCTACGCGTGACCCCTACTCAATTTTACACGCTAGACAAGCTCTCAGAAATGGGGATGTTTGACTCGCAGGTTAAGAGGCGGTTGAAAAAAGTCGTTGCGGCGCAGAAGAACATCATAATTTCGGGAAGCACGGGATCTGGGAAGACGACATTGATGACCGCGCTTCTGCAAGAAGTCCCCAAATCTGAGAGGGTGATTGCCATCGAAGAAGCACGTGAGTTGCCGAGTGGAATTTCTTCTGGACTAGTGTTGCTGTCCGCGAAACAGGCGAATTCTGAGGGGTCAGGTGAGGTCAAGTTGGCAAAATTGTTGAAGGCTACGTTGAGGATGCGCCCGGACCGCATAGTTTTGGGGGAGTGTCGCGGCGACGAGGTGCGAGAGTTCTTGCTTTGCCTAGGTGCTGGATATTCTGGGTCATTCACGACGATTCATGCTAGCAGCGCAAGGGCAGTTCGAGATAGGGTTCATGCACTAGCGTTCATGGCAGGTGTTTATTCACAAGTTGTCCAGGCTCAGTTTGACAATTTCGTCGATGTCGTTATCCATGTGAAGAAAACCCCGAGAGGTCGTGTTGTAGAAGAGGTTCTTGAACTTGATAAACTTCGCCCAGTGCACTCAAAGCTTGAGGAGTTGTAATGCTAGAAGAGATTATGAGGCTCAGAACTGACCTAAAACGCGGTGTGTTCCGGTTTGATGATGTTCAGAATGCTCCATTGCAGAAAATTGTAGACTACTGCGTCGAAACTGGAACAAAATTATCGCTAGTCCTTGAAGTGTTAGAGAAACAGGTAGTAGATTTAATGGAGATTGAAGAGCAGAAGGTGAAGGCATTAGCGACGCCAATTATAACACTTAAAATCCTACGCGTGTTGCCCTTGATCTCAGTGTTTTGTGGGTTTATTTTTGGGTCAGACATTATCAAGACTTACCTATCTATACCAGGTTTTTGCTGTATTGCGCTTGGCGTCACACTCTACTTTATTGGGCAGAGTGTTACGAAAAAGTATCTTGACCAGTATAAAACGGCACTAGACTTCGATTTTGAGGATGACCCTGTCATAATACTGAGTGTTATCAAAAGCAGTGTCCTGTCGGGGCTAAGCGTTGTCGGGTGCTTGAGAGCCCTTGGGGTTGAGGGCAGTGAGCAGCTTGAACCTGGCGTCCCGTTGGCCGCGACTAGCGTTCCGGAATACTTGAGTTGCCTTCAAGAGACGTTTTACGAAGGCGTCTCACCAGTCGGGATGATTGACGCAAAAGTGTATCAACTCAAGTTTAACAGGTCTTCGTTGGCGAAAAGGCTCGGTGAGGAGTTAGGCGTCAAATTGGTGATACCCATCTCGTCATGCTATTTACCCTCGTTCATCTTGATCGGCGTTGTTCCTGTCATAATTGGTATGGTCTGAGCCGTCGTGCTATACTACTACTATTATTATTGACGAGCACTTGGAGAACCTAAACAGTTCGATGTATCTCCTGTTGCGAATTTCTGACGACCAGCGGAAACACGCACTCGAGCGGGTGGCTGACGGGTTAAGGAGGCATGCCCGAGAGGTGTTCTCTGCGAACAGGGTTGACGTTGATAATGCGAGAGACCGCGGTATCCCAGAGCAGATGATTGACCGACTTGTGGTGGACGAAGCCCGTCTAGAGGGAGAAATTGAAAGCGTCCGTAGTATCGCTGCGCAAGAAGATGTTGCGGGAAAACTCCTATCCCAGAGTGTCCTATACAATGGCATGCAGGTGAATAAAGTCTGCTTCCCGCTGGGTATAGTGTCGATTATTTATGAGTCCCGCCCGCTAGTGACGGTTGATGCCTTCGCAATAGCCTTCAAGAGTGGTAACGCAATCCTCTTGAGGGGCTCGAAGACTGCGGCGATGACCAATCTGAAGCTGGTGGAGATAATCAAGGAGTCGCTAGAAGAGACCGAGCCAAGGTTGGGTGACTGTGTAGAGCTGCTTGCGGCGCGCGACGACTATAATGATGTCGACGAAATACTCGGTGCGCGCGGTAAAATTGACTGCGTAATTCCACGTGGGGGTAGAAACCTCATCCAAAATGTAGTGAACAATGCGAAAGTCCCCGTGATTGAAACAGGTGCTGGTGTGTGCCATGCCTATATTGATGAGTTCGCCGACCTTGACATGGCCCTGAAGATTGTCGAAAACGCGAAGTTGAGCCGTCCGAGTGTTTGTAATGCGCTCGAATGTGTTGTTGTCCACGAGAAAGTCAGGGGTGAGTTCATCCCACGATTGCAGAAGCTCTTCGATGGCAGATGCGAAATATTGCTTGAACAGGTCGAGACCAATTGGGGCGTAGAGTGGCTGGACAAAAAGCTTTCCGTGAAGTTCGTCAATACTCTAGAGGAGGCAGTAGAGTTCATTAACGCCCACAACACTAAGCATTCGGAGACGATAATTAGCACCGATACGTCACGCTCAAGGTATTTCCAGCAGAATGTAGATGCCGCATGTGTCTACGTTAACTCATCTACTCGGTTCACTGACGGCGCAGAGTTCGGGCTCGGCGCGGAGTTGGGCATATCGACGCAGAAGTTGCATGCACGCGGACCAATGGGGGTCACTGCGTTAACTACATACAAATACTTGATAGAGGGCGACGGGCAAATCCGTGAATAGTCATCAAATCAGAGTGCACCTGCCGTTCAAAAAAGAGGCCTGCGAGAAGGGGTTCGGCATAAAGAACGCGTATTTTGAGTGCGAGAAATTGCTCAAAGCGTCCAAAAGAGTGCATCTTGACGAGAATTTGTCCCCCAAGACTGACGTGATACACTTCCACACATTTGACGTCTGGGACCCTCGTCCATTCCTGATCGCACTGTTGTCAAGGAAGAAAATTGTTATGTCCGCGCATATTATACCCGACACTGTTGCGAAGATGATACCGTTTTCCTTCATATGGTTGCGCTACTTTAAAATGTTGTTGCGTATATATCTGAACCGCGCTGATGTCGTCATCGCAGTGAGCAACGCTACGAGAGATGTATGCGTGAATGACCTAAAAGTGGAGCCTGAAGTGGTGGTAGTGCCGAATTTGATTGACATTTCGCGTTTCAGGACCAACTCCCACGAAGTGAACACTCTGCGCAAGGAGCTTGGATTTGGGCTCGACGACTTCATTATTGTGTCCTCTGGGCATATTCAGCCACGTAAACGGTTCGACATATTTATCGAGACCGCCAAGATGCTGCCACGCTTTAAGTTCGTGTGGATAGGTGACATTATGTTCAAATACACCTCCGACTATAAGAAACTGAAAGCCATGATTGACAACCCACCCGAGAACGTGACCGTGACCGGAATTCTTGAGCCAGATGATGTGGCAAAGTGGACCAAATTGGCAAATGTCATCATCTTCCCCTCTGACCAGGAGACGTTTGGTCTCGCGATAGTTGAAGGTGCAGCGACGTTAACACCAGTGGTGGCTCGAAACCTCAAAGACTATGACGCAACGTTCGGGGACAAGATAATTAGATGTAATGACGTTGCAGACTTCGTGAATGAGATACAACGGCTGTATGACGACCCTGAATGCTACAATCAATATGTACAGAAAAGTGCCCAAATCGCGGAGAAATACGACAGCGCTGTTAATGGTGATGAATTAGTTAACATTTATGAGCGGTTGTGCTATACTACTGATGCTTAGTGCGGGCAAGGCTCACCTCACCTCCCCAGGGCGGAAACGCAGCAAGGAAAGGCATTGTTCTTGTGGTGCACTAGGCTTTTTGTCGCTCATTATGTCACTGTTTTCGCAGTGTCTAACTTTTGGCGTGCAAAATGTATTGGATTCTAGTCTGGAGGTAAAGTGGCACTAAACGCAGTTGAAAACCTTGCTGGAGTTCGCGTGGCGCCACAAGACCTTAACGCAGAGCGAGCGGTTCTCGGTGCACTTTTAATCAGCTGGTCCCCTAAGAATGATGCGTTCGGTGACGTTGTCGAACTGCTTAAACCTGAAGACTTTTACTCTGGGCAACACCAAATTATATACGAGGCGACGACTAGGCTATTTGCAGCAGGGCAACCCGTCGATGCCATCACAATTGTGGACTACCTCGGGAAAATGGGGAACCTTGAGAAAGTCGGAGGCGCTGACACAATTGCGGATTTAGTAGGCACGAGCACTACGACTGCTAATGTTGAATTTTACGCGAAGATCGTCAAAAATAAGGCCATCTTGCGCCGCTTGATTGAGGTGGGGACACGAATTGAGCAATTGGGATACATTACGGGTGAAGAGGATATCCAGAATGTAATTGACATTGCCGAAGAAGAGGTTTACAGTCTTTGTGACAACGCATCAACTAGCGATTATGTGTCACTGAACCAAGGTATGGACGAGACTTGGCGAATTATCGAGAACGCTAAGATGTCAGGTAGAATTGACGGAGTGCCAACGGGGCTGACTATGCTTGATGACTGCCTCGGCGGGCTGAAACCAGGGCAAATGGTTGTGGTCGCGGCGCGCCCTGGTGTAGGAAAGTCAACACTCGCGAACGGCATTGCGCAGACGGCAGCAATACATAATAAGATACCGACAATAATCTTTAACCTCGAGATGGGCTACCCTGAAGTTATGCTCAGAATCATCTCGTCGGAGTTGTCAATCGACCACGGGGATCTGCGCAAGGGGACGCTAAAAGATGAGGAATGGGAGCGCCTCGAACAGTTCCAGAGCAGGTTAGTTGACGAACATGGTGTTGATTTGCCACTATACATTGACGATTCGGCGAATATGAGTTTAATGCAAATACGCACGAAATGTCGCCGCCTTTCCTCTTCAGATCAAGGCTTAGGGCTGATTATTGTGGACTATTTACAGTTGATGCAGTCGGACCAGAGAGGCATACCGCGCCATGAAGCCGTCGCGGACATATCCCGTAAGTTGAAACTGCTCGCGAAGGAGCTTAAAGTCCCAGTGATAGCAATTGCACAGCTGAACCGTTCAAGCGAGGCAAGAAGTGATGGTAAACCGCAACTCTCAGATCTGCGCGAATCTGGGGCAATTGAGCAAGATGCCGATGTGGTGATTCTAATTCATGACGAGTCTAAGCGCCACACAAGGGAAGAGCGCG
This sequence comes from Candidatus Ancillula kalotermitis, assembly GCA_031273495.1. Taxonomy (GTDB): domain Bacteria; phylum Actinomycetota; class Actinomycetes; order Actinomycetales; family Bifidobacteriaceae; genus Ancillula; species Ancillula kalotermitis. The sequence goes on from JAISRT010000036.1 coordinate 10,470, forward strand.
AAGCCGACCCTGAAAAGTGCCATGTTGGGCTTGCTGAGATAATTGTTGCGAAGAATAGGGCAGGACGCACTGCGGATTTCGAAGTGTCTGCGCAGTTGAATTACAGCCGTTTTAGGGACTATAAGCATGAGTTGTGATGGGGGTAGGTGAAGAAAATGGAAGTAGGATTAGTTGACGACCAAGAAGGCAGTGCGTATATTGCGGAAACTGAAGACGGTGATTATGTAGGTGAAATCAGATACACTCTGCGGCCTAGTTATGTCGATGTCTGGCATACTGAAGTTGACGACAGGTGGGCAGGACAGGGTATGGCTGGCAAAATGACGAAACTGGTGCTAGACGAAATCCAGAAACGCAATTTGAAAGTGTATCCGCGGTGTCCATTTATGGCGGGGTATATTGAAAAGCACACCGAGTACAAAGAGTTGGTGTATAATTGAAGCAGAAGGGGGCGTGAAGTTTGAAGACTGACCTGAAAAGACGTGCAGACACAAGAAGCCGTGCGCCAAAATCCGACAACTTCGCGAAGTATATGACTACTTCCTGGGCAGATTCCGCTCCAGTCGAGCCAGTATTCATACCTGAGAAGAGTTTCACAGAGGTTCGGCGGGAAAAGTTGAGCAAAATGTTTCTTGGCGACAGGTTAATTATCGAAGCTGGTGACCTTAAGACGCGCAGTAATGACGTTGACTACAGGTTTCGGCCCAATTCAGCATTTGCGTATTTCACTGGGCTCGGTGTAGATCTTGAACCTGGTGCAGTGCTAGTGTTCAACCCAATTGTGATCAAGCAGAAGGGCATACCGCCGCACAACACGCACACTTGCACGCTTTATATCGACAGTATGAAGGATCGGTCATCCACTGAGTTTTACGAGTCTTCCACGCACGGCGAGTTCTGGATTGGCAAGAGGCTCAGTCTCGAACAGTTTGAGCAGCTGACAGGCATCACGACAAAGGACAAGACCGCGCTGAAGAGTGACTTGAAGAATAAGATTTTCTGGCCCCACAAGGTGAGGGTGATAAGTGACTCGAAGAATGACGATCGACTACTGGAGACTGCCAGCGAGATGCGGTTGGTTAAAGACAAGTACGAAATTGAGCAAATGCGTAAGGCAATTATCGCCACGAAGACTGGGTTTGAGAGAGTGATACGCAATTTAACGCGCGCTAAGAACTCTGCGCGTGGTGAACGCATAGTTGAAGGTGAATTCTACGCAAATGCGCTGGAATCTGGCAACTCGGTGGGCTATGAAACAATAGCTGCGGCAGGGGAGCACGCCACGACACTCCACTGGATACAGAATACGGGCGCAGTGCGTGAAAACGAGTTGTTATTGCTCGATGCGGGTGTGGAAGTTGACTCACTATACACTGCAGACATAACTCGCACGATGCCTATTTCTGGGGAGTTTAACAAGTGGCAGCGGGACATTTACGACCTTGTACTCCTTGCCGCAGATGAAGCGTTCAAAGTTGCCACGCCAGGAAAAAAATTCAGGGATGTGCATGACCGCGCAATGGAGGTCATAGCGGAGGGTCTAAGTCGACTCGGTATTCTTGGTGTTGACCCGAAAGTTGCGCTCCGAGAAGATCAGCAGCAGCACCGGCGGTGGATGTGCCATGGGACTTCGCATCACCTTGGCATTGACGTTCATGATTGTGCACACGCCCGCGAGCAAAACTACCGTGACGCAGAACTCAAGCCAGGCATGATTTTCACGATTGAGCCCGGACTGTATTTCAAGAATGACGACCTACTTGTTCCTGCGCAGTATCGTGGAATTGGGGTGCGAATAGAAGATGACATTTTGATTACTGACGACGGCGCAGAGAACTTATCGGTCAGTATTCCTCGCTCTCCGGAGCATTTAACGTCCTGGATGAAGCAGTTAATGAACGAGGAAGGCAATGCTTAAGCCTAATAAACCGCGGTTGTTCAATGTGAGTACCACTTCGGAGCTGACTGGGATGCACCCGCAGACTTTGCGCAACTATGAGAAGAGCGGGCTGGTAGTCCCCAAGCGCACTATCGGAGGTGTTCGCAGGTATTCAAGTTTTGACATCGAGAGGCTCAATTCGATACGTGTTCTGACGAGTTCTGGTGTAAATATTGAAGGTGTCAGGATTATTCTAGAGCAACGCGAAGAGTTAAACATCCTCAAACGGCAACTGCTCGCTGCGAAGAATGATAGCATTTTCACGTCTTCACCTTCCGGAATCACAGTCGACCAGTATAATAAGATGAATTTGCTACAGAGGCTCAAAATGATGCACAAGTTGTCCAGAAGTATACGGCTGCTCCCACACCCGACGTCGCCGATATTTGCCCCGGACCGCATGCTACCGAACGCTCCGCAAGAGTAGCGTCTCGTTTTGTTTTGTGCTACACTAGTGGTATGTTAGATATTGTCGGAAGAAATTACACGAAGTTCAAGGATCCTGCACCACTCAAGGAGCATGGTGGCGGTCGGATTATCAGCATGTGCAACCAGAAAGGGGGTGTGGGGAAGACTACATCTTCGATTTCGCTTGCTGCTGCACTCGCGGAGTTTGGGCGTAGAACCCTTATCGTTGACTTTGACCCTCAAGGTGCAGCATCAGTTGGGCTCGGTGTTGAAGCCTATGACCTCGACTTAACAATCTACAACCTCTTAATCGAGAACATTGACCCACATGACGCAGTCGTGCAGACTAAGGTTGAGGGGCTTGACATCATCCCCGCGAACATTGACCTGTCGGCAGCAGAAATACAACTGACCACTGAAGTTGCCCGCGAGAGCATTCTGAAGGGTATACTCGAGAAACTGCGACCTGAATATGATGTGATCCTGATTGACTGCCAGCCCTCGCTCGGACTACTGACCATTAACGCTCTAACCGCTTCTGATGGTGTCCTAATCCCGCTCGCAAGTGAGTATTTTGCGATGCGCGGTGTTGCACTCTTGATCGACACTATCGAAAAAGTGCAGGCGCGGTTAAACCCTACGCTGCAGATTGATGGCATCTTCCCGACCATGTATGACAAGCGAACGCAGCACTCTAATGAGGTTGTGTCATCGATTTACGGCTCTTTCAAGGACAAGTTATTGCATAGTTTCATCTCACGCACAGTGAAGTTCCCGGATTCTACAGTTGCTGCCGAGCCAATCACTATTTTCGCACCGAATCATCAAGCAGCACAGCAATACCGTTTATTGGCGCAGGAGTTGATTTCGAAAGGGGTCGTTAAGTAGAGGAAGAAGTCGCAGCAAGTCCAAAATTTGAGGTTCATCTAGACAGTTTCGATGGCCCATTTGATGCTTTATTGTCGCTAATTTCGAAGCACAAACTTGACGTCACGCGTTTAAGTCTTGGTGTGATTACGGATGAGTTTGTAGAATATGTTAAGAAACTCGGAGAGTCGAGTCGAGTGTTAGACGAGTTGAGTTCATTTATTCTGGTTGCGGCAACACTCTTGGACATTAAAGTGGCACGTTTACTGCCTGGTCAGCAGGACTTTGACGAAGAAGATTTAGTGTTGCTTGAGGCGCGTGACCTGCTCTTTGCGAAGCTACTGCAGTATAAGGCCTATAAGGACGTGGGGCAGCTGTTTGGTGAGAAATTAGAACGCGGGTCTGGGCGCCACGCCCGCAATGCACTGATTGAGGAGAAGTTCGCGTCGATTCTGCCTCCGCTTGTGTTTGACTGCGACACACGCCAACTTGCGATGCTCGCTGCGATGTCGGAAGCGGCATTTGCGTACCGGAATAAGGGTGTTTCTATTGAACATCTTCACTTGCGTCAGGTCAATGTTGCTGAACAGGGCGTGATTATTTCGAAGCGCCTCGCGAAGTCGAAAAGTCTCAAGTTCTCGGAGTTAATTAGTGACGCGAAACATGTGGTGATTGTTGTCGGGCGGTTTTTATCACTGCTAGAACTGTATAAACTCAAAGCGGTCGAGTTCGTGCAAGAAAAGGCGCTAGGGGAGTTGACGATAAAGTGGGTCGCGCAAGATGAGTTCGACCCGAAGGCTATGCTCACGGGATCAGATTTTGACACTCCAGTCACAGCAGCGTTGACTGACACTAGCGAAGAAGTCTTGAAGAAAAGTGCATCTGGTAGAACTAAAAAAGGTGAAACAGCAGCGAAAGGTGGGAGAAATGGCGAAGAAGAATAGCAAGAATACTGAGGTTGATGAAGTTGCGTTCGACGTGAATAACTATTCTGGTGGGTTAAAAGCTGCGATTGAGGCGATATTGATCGTGATTAGTGACCCAGTCGACCCTGTAAAGTTGGCCACGGTTTTGGCGAGTAATGTTGAGGACGTAGAAAAAGCGCTCGTTGAGCTGAAGGCTGAGTATTCTGAGCAGATGCGCGGGTTTGAGTTGAATGAGTTTGACGGACTCTGGAGGTTCTATTCTACACCGGAATATGGTGAGGCAGTGTCAAAGTTCATCATCGGCAGCTCGGAGTCTAAATTGTCAGTCGCAGCCCTTGAAACCCTGGCAATCGTGGCGTATAACCAGCCTGTGACTCGACATGAAATTGCAACCATTAGAGGTGTCAATGTTGACGGCGTTGTCCGGACACTACTGCAGCGCGGTTTCATCCAAGAAGTTAACGTTAAGGGCGGTGATCAGGACGAGCGCGGTAACAAATATGTAACAACACCACTGTTTCTGGAGAAGGTAGGCATTAAAAGCCTTGATGAACTTGAGCCACTGGCACCGTTTCTCCCTGAAGACATACAGAATATACCGCAGTTCGATGACATCCGCAAGAGTTCGCGGTCAGTTGCTACTTCAGAAACACTAGACGTGGGGGATGTGCAGGACTAGGTGAAGCGAATTTTACTACTGGTCACCTCGCTCAACCGCGGTGGCATCGAGACTGCATTGTTGAATTACCTAAAAGAGTTGCAGAGAGAAAATCAACTAGACGTCAATTACCATTTTGACTTGCTCATCAACCGGGAGGAGAGGGGGACACTCGAGCAGGATTTTCTCGACCTGGGATGTAACATTTTCCGCATGGCACCAATGTATCCTTGGACATTTCACCGCTACAAGAAGGAGTTCACACAGTTTCTACTGCAGAATAGTCAATACGATGTCATCCACTCACACCTAGAGGAGCGCAGTTTCTTCCCCATGAAGATAGCCTTGAAGATGCAATATGCCGCAAAGTTGGTTGTCCAGGTACACAGTGACCATGTTATGCCAGTCTTGGACCCGAAGTCGCTGTTCAGACGGTTTTTTCGTTCCCGACTGCGTAAACTCAATGGTATAGCAAAGGTGGCAGTGTCAAAACAGTGCGCCAAATGGCTGTGGGGTGACGCGTCCGGTGTTAAAATCATACCGAACCCCATTGACCTTGACGGCTTGAAGTTTAATGAAGTGCTACGGCTAAAAAAGCGCACGGAGCTCAATGTTGCTCCAGAAACTTTACTACTGGGGAGCGTGGGGCGCCTAACATATCCGAAAAACCACGAAATGATGCTCTTGACCGCGGCACAGCTTCCGCATGATCTTGACTTCAAACTGCTATTGGTGGGTCAAGGTGAACTTAAAGCGGAGATTGCTAGGAAGGCTGGGAGCCTAGGACTTGACGACAGGCTGATTATGGTAGGTGAAGTTGAGGATCCTGGTGGATATTTCGCTACTATGGACATCTTCTTATTCCCGAGTCGCTTTGAGGGGCTAGGTATTGTTGCAATTGAGGCTCAGGCATCAGGGTTGTCTGTCCTGGCGTCAGATCGGGTTCCTGAAGACGCGAAGCTGACTGCGAACTTCGAAGTGCTTGAGATTGGGGGCAATATACCAAAGGTCGAATACGCTAGACGTTGGGCAAAGCGCATTCTGGAAATTGTGCAGTATTCAGACTCGGCTTTCACTTTCCCGAAACGGCATATTGACGCGTATAATACTGTGGAGAAATCGAGCTACAATGTGCAAACCGCAACGCAAGAACTAATTATGCTATACTACTGATATGAACGTAGAAATTGAGCAGCCGAAGAAAAAAAACATCTTCTACAGGGTGTTATTTAGAACTCCAAGACCTGGTTTTCGTGCCGATATTCAGGCAATGCGTGCACTAGCAGTTATCGCAGTCGTGCTATATCATCTCTGGCCAGACAAACTCTTAACAGGTGGCTTCACTGGTGTCGACATTTTCTTCGTCATCTCTGGGTATCTGATGACTCTCCATATTGTCAAGGGGCTTGAGGCTGGTGGCTTCGAGAAGGGGAAAAGGTTAAGGTTCTTCGCTAATTTCTACGCCAGAAGGATTCGTCGACTGCTCCCCGCTGCAATATTCACATTACTCCTTGTGCTCGCGATTTTAGTGGTTCTATTGCCGAAAGACTATTATACACAGTCCCTAACAACCGCGCAGATTATTGCTTCGGCGCTATTTGTGCAGAACTGGAAGCTCGCTGCTGACAAGGTTGACTATTTGGCGCAGAACAATGAGGCGACTGCCGTCCAGCATTTCTGGAGTCTCTCGGTAGAAGAGCAGTTTTATTTCATTTGGCCACTGCTCCTAATGCTCTTCATGTTGATCGGGCTGGCACTGTCCGCAAAGATTGGCAATAAACTCGCAGAAAAGGCTGACCTCAAGGGGTATGACGCCAAGCAGATGAAGACCCGTAATGTACTCAGGATTTTTGTCTTCGGGTTCACGCTACTGTTTTTCATTTTTGGCGTGTATTTCACGAACGCTAATGCCGCAGCCGCGTATTTTATTACACCTGCGCGCCTCTGGGAGCTATCTATCGGCGGGTGCATCGCGCTGTCGACACCGTTAATCGTCCTCCTGACGCGCAAGACTGGTGAGTTAAGCAAGTTCGGGCGAGTTGTATATGAAGTGCTACCGTTCATAGGTGTTGGAATCTGCCTCTATGGTATTATGAAGTTCAACTCTGGTATTGAAGCTGGTTTCCCAGGGTTCTACGCGCTAGTTCCTACCATCGGTGCTGCTATAATTATCTGGTCTGGAATGCAAGAAAATGAACAGCGTTTCACACTTCAAGATGTGGTTGACTACACTGAAGTGGATGGTAAAAAGACCTCTAGTTCAGTCGCTTAAAACAGTGGAAATCGTCTTAGTTTATGGAATCCGCACTCGGTGGGGTACTACAATGTTTGGCGACGAGTCACTTTTTAATGAGCACTGGATGATTCAGACGTTTTTCAAGTCGGAGGGCGGGCGTTTTCGTAAATGCCTTTTTTCGCGTGCAGTAAATGAACGTATTGAGCTTCGTAATAGTTTCCTCGCGAATCTTGAACTTAAAACACGTTCAATACTACCAGATATGCTGAAGTCCACCGACAAACATTATGTTTTTCCGAGTGGTGAGATTCTCTGGAATGGGAGCATGTATCGCTCAAAATACACGATTAAAACCGTCGAGAAGTTGATTGATCAGGGGCGAGCAACACTATATCTCACTGATCCTGTATCATTCTTCGTCAATAATAACACTGAACTTGTGCCGTGGCTCTCAAAGTTCAAGAATATACTGACATACTCTAAATCTGATGCCCAGCAGTATGGGTTCAAATTGCTCCCGTTTGGCTACTTCGAGGACAAGGATTACGGTTTTAGGCAGCAGATCAGTGAAAGCCCTACAAAAGACTTTGGGTTGCTCCAGTTCGTAGGTGACGACGCTTTTCGGCGTGCCATGACTGCGAAGTTGATTTCGACCGCTAGTGAGACAAACCTGGACTTTAACTTCAGCTCTGGTGGTGATGCACAGTTTAAGCACCTGGAGAACTACGTGTCGCGCGGTTATGCCAATGACTTTCGAGCACGGTGTGGTGATGTAAACTGTATGGTGATGTTCTCTGCGCATCATGCCAATTATTTGAGTGGTTCCTGTCTGGAAAGTTTGACATTCGGGCGCAAATTGTTGACAACATCTAAACTGATTCAAGACCTGCCATGTTACGATGATAGGTTTATCAAGGTGATTGAGTCGCCTGATGATATTACTGAAGATGTGCTAGACTGGATGAAAGCGCGAGAGGATGTGCAGTTTGACAATTTGGAGTGTATAAGCGTGCCACACTTCATCAAGGAGTTAACTAAATTGTGCCAGTGAGCGCGGTCAGAAGTGTAGATTTCTGCTTTTCGGGTAGTTTGTAGATGATTTTTGGCTCAACTTCAAGTTCGGGGTTTTCCAGCGCAGCAACGCACTCGTCAGTTATTATCACATCGGTTATGTCGTTATTCGATGGTATTTCGTACATTATTGGCTCTAGTATTCGCTCAACAATCGACCTCAACCCGCGGGCACCGTTACCCCGCTTGTGGGCAAGTTCAACGATTGACTTTATTGCCTCAGGTTCGAAGCGCAAGGTGACATTATCGTAGTTGAACAACTGCTTATATTGCTTGATTATCGCGTTTTTTGGCTCAGTCAGGATGTGCGCTAAGTCATCGACAGAGAGCGCATTGACGAATGATATTATTGGGAGTCTCCCGATGAACTCAGGAATCATACCGTATTTATGTAGGTCTTCAGTCTCGAGCTGCTTAAAAATATGAGTCCCAATGCTCTTCGCCTTCTTAATTGGAGCACCGAAGCCAACGCTAGTCTTGTTCAAACGTTCTTCGACAACTTCTTCTAGCCCAGAAAATGCACCAGACGCTATAAAAAGTATGTTCGAAGTGTCAATCTGAATGAACTCTTGTTTCGGGTGTTTGCGACCATTATTCGGTTGAACTGACGCCGTCGTGCCCTCTAAGATTTTGAGCAACCCCTGCTGAACACCCTCCCCGGACACGTCACGCGTTAAGCTCGCAGAATCCTGACGACGCGCTAACTTGTCAATTTCGTCAATGTATATTATGCCACGTTGTGCTGCCTCAACATCCCCATCAGCGTTCTGGATTAGGCGCAGGAGAATTGACTCGACGTCTTCACCAATATACCCCGCCTCAGTCAGGGAAGTTGCATCAACTATTGCGAAGGGGACATCCATTATTCTGGCGAGTGTCTGTGCTAGAAATGTTTTCCCAGTCCCCGTGGGTCCGAGTAGCAGTACATTAGACTTCGCGATTTCTACGGCTTCATCCTTCAGTATAAAAGGAGAGATGCGCTTATAATGATTGTATACTGCGACGCTTAATGCTCTCTTCGCCTCTTTTTGCCCGACAACATATTGGTCCAGATGTGCAGTTATTTCACGCGGTGTTGGCAATTTCTTGAGGCGTATCTTCTCTAGATGGTCATACTCTTCTTTAAGGATTTCGCCACAGAGCGTGTGACACCCGTCGCAAATGTTAACGCCAGTACCAGTCACCATTCGCTGCACTTGGCTTCCAGGCTTGCCACAGAACGAGCAGCGGTAATTTTCTATATCAGCACTCTTCACCTATATATTATACACCTTAACTCCTGTTAATAAGTCTGTGAATTGTAGAGAAAACGTGAAGAAGCTTGGTGAATTGTGAAGAAAATGTATTTACAACAGGTCGTAAATGCTCTGCGTCAACTTCGCGATGTCACCCCAACTCGAATTGTCAGTCAAGATGATAATAATAAAGTCACCCTTCCTGGTGTAGCAGATTCCCGCATCGTTCAGAACTGTAGACAAGAAACCTACCTTGTCAGCAACCCTTCCTTCATCCTCGCTAATTCCTGAAGGTATTCCAGCTCGGTAAGTCTGCCTCTCCATTGCGTCAAGCCAGACGCTGCGAAGTTCTGGTGTCAGAATCTCGTCATGATAAAGTTTCTCCAGCAAAATTGCGATGTCGGAGGCAGTGGTGACGAAACTTTCGGGCTGACTGAAACTGTTATTGATACCCAGCGAACTGATGTCAGTGTGCATTTGGGGGGAATACTTATTGAGGTAGCCCTCTGCGCAGGCGTTATCACTGTAAATTATCATCGCATTGAAGCAGGACTGCAGAGTTTGTGCCGCAACTGGTGGGTTGTCCGCGTCGCCGGGGAATTCGTCTAGTAAAATCATGTCCCAGGAGAGTTTGTGCTCCATAATGCCCTTGAGCTCGGAATACGCCACGAATATTTTGTAGATTGATGCAGCAGTAACAGAATCGTCGGGCTTGTAGGAGAAACGCTGCCCAGACTTCAAATCGTCAACTAGAACATTAACGCGAACGTCTTCTGGAAGTGGATGAATTAACTCGGCAAGCGCATCTTGGGTCATTTTGCATTTACGGACCGCCTCATCGCAAACTACTGACTCAGCGGAACTGTCAAAACTCTGCGCACTAGGCTCAGAAACCGTGTCTGTGGCATTATCTACACTCTCGACGTCATCATGATCTTCAGTAATATCGGTCGTAAAATGTGTTAAGGACATCAGTATTACGGCAATGCAGACTGCTAATGATGCTGAAAAAAGTATTAGCATCCTTTTCCAGCTCGGTAACTCACTCAGTTTCATTGAAACATTGTAGCATATGCTATACTAGTGGTAAAATTGTTTAGGAAATCTTTAGCGTTTTGTAGCATTCTCTCGGTGCTGCTAGTTTTTTGTGTTGCTCGAAGCGCTTCTTACAGTAATGGCGCCAGCATTGAAGAACTTGACAAGTTGAAGCGCGATAATGAAACTCGTCAAGAGCAACTTAACGCGCAGATGGTGGGTGTGAAAGACGAGATTAAGATTCTGTCCCTGCAAATTGACCAGATGGAGTTCTATGACATACCGAAAGCGCAACTTGAGTTAGAGCTTATTAACCAGCAGGCGAGTGTGTTGAAAAGCCGGCAGGACTCACTGAAGGAGAAGTTAACTGCCGCCGAAACTGACAAGTCCAAGATCGAGGCGCAGTCTGAGCAGGTCTCACAGAAGCTCTACACGACACGTAACGCGGCAGCCAGCTTAGCGCGCGAAGATTTGCGGCAGACTGACGAAATGCAGACCCTAAAGTTAGTGTTGAACTCTAATAATTCGAAAAGTTTTGTTGAGGACCTCCAAGAAACTGACCAGCTAAGTAGAACCACAACGCGACTTGCGGACCAGTATTCGCAAGATTCGTCACTCCTAGCGAACAAAGGTGCCCGTCTAGATGCCGTCAACGCCAAAATAAAGACTCTCAGTGCGCAAAATGACGCAGTTTCTAAGGATGTCTTTGCCAACCAGGCGCAACATCAGGCTAAGTTCGACGAGATAATGGCGCTGAACAACGCGTTAAGTTTGAAGAAGAACCAACTCGATGCCCAGATGTCTACGCTAAACCTGCAGAAGACTAGAACTGACGCCGAGCATGCACAACTTGAAAAGGATATGAATCAGCTAATTATGGACTCCATTCTTGCGGGGGGCGGACTGCCTGACCTGAGCGGAACTGGACTAGCGTTCGATGCAGGCTACATAATCAACGACGCCAAATTCTACACTTCTAGCACTATGTCCGTGGGTGAAATTCAAGACTTCCTTAATCGGATGGGTGCGAATTGCCACGCAAACTGCCTCAAGGACTATCGTGTGACCTCAACTGGGACCTACGCATCAACCCAAGGCTGCTCGGGGTTCGGTGGGGGTGTCAATATGTCGGCTGCCGAAGCGATTTCGAACGCGGCGCGGGCGTGCCACATCAGCGAAAAAGTACTGATCGTGATGCTGCAGAAGGAACAGGGGCTAGTCACTATGAACGCTCCATCTGATTCACGCTACGCCTACGCACTGGGATACGGGTGCCCTGACACTAGCGGGTGCGACCCGAGGAATGGTGGGCTTTTCGACCAGCTTTACAAGGCGTCCTGGCAGTTTAATTATTATCGCAACAACCCTAACATTTACAACTACAAGCCCTATATGTGGAACAATATCCAATATTCACCTAACCAGTCCTGCGGCTATAAGAAAGTCTTCGTGCGCAACTCGGCAACTGCGGGGCTCTATATTTATACGCCCTACACACCAAATGATGCTGCAATCAACGCCGGTCTAGGGCTTGGTGACTCCTGCTCTGCCTATGGGAACCGCAATTTCTACTACCTCTACTTGTCTTGGTTCGGCGACGCGAAGTAATTAGATGTAATACTCCAAGCCTTCAAACTGTCGCACTGCGCTCGCTGGGTCGCCGACATATACTTCACCTTCATGAACATCATTGATGACCACGGCGTCTGCACCAATCTTGGCGTTATCTGCGACATTTACAGCACCAAGAACACTCGCATTTGCACCGATTATCACATTGTTGCCGATTTTGGGGTGTCGCCTACCGTTGCCGCGCGCCCACCCTCTACCGCCTAGCGTGACGCCATGGAATATCAGCACATCATCGCCAACTATTGCGGTTTCACCAATCACGACGCCCATACCATGGTCAATTACCGCCCTACGACCTATTTTAGCCGCTGGGTGTATTTCGACACCAGTAAGAAACCGAGTAATCTGCATAATCAAGCGCGCGAGTAGTTTCAGGTGAAGTATGCGCCAGAGAAAGTTCGCTAGCCGATAGATCCAGATTGCCCACATCCCAGGATACAGTAGCACAACTTCGAGTCCGTATCTAAGCGACGGATCGACACGTTTAACTGCACGGATATCCTCGAACAGTGCCATTTTACACTAGGCCTTCAAAAAGCGGGGTGCTCAAATACCTCTCACCGAAGTCGGGAACTATGACTACTATCTTCTTGCCAGCGTTTTCTGCCCTTTTAGCAATCTCAAGTGCACCTGCCACTGCGGCGCCCGCCGAAATCCCAGTCAGCAAGCCTTCCTGAGTCGCCAATTTACGCGCTGTCCGAATTGCGGTCTCACTGTCCACATCTACAACCTCATCATAAAGCGTCGTGTCTAGAACATCTGGAATGAAGCCTGCCGAAATGCCTTGAATCTTGTGCGGAGACGGCGACCCACCAGTCAACACAGGGGACTCCTTTGCCTGCACAACGACAGTCTTGAGCCCTGCCTTGCGTGGTTTTAATGCCTGCCCAATGCCCGTTACAGTCCCACCAGTGCCAGCACCGCTCACAATAATGTCAACCTGCCCGTCAGTGTCTGCCCATATTTCTTCAGCAGTCCCTTCGCGGTGTGCCCGGGGGTTGGCTAGATTACTGAACTGCGACGCCAAGATAGAGTTAGACGTCTTCTCTGAGAGCTCTTTAGCCTTAGCGTTCGCGCCTTTCATACCTTCCGCTGCTGGAGTCAACACTAATTCTGCTCCAAACGCTTTAATCAGTGCGCGTCGCTCCTTCGAGAAACTCTCTGGGAGCACTATCACTACTTTATAACCACGTGCCGCACCAATCATCGCTAGTGCAATTCCAGTGTTGCCTGAAGTCGCCTCAAAGATTGTCCCACCAGGCGTCAGTTTGCCAGACTTCTCAGCATCGTCAACAATAGCGACGCCAATCCTGTCCTTCACCGAGTTCGCGGGGTTGTAGAATTCCAACTTAGCGTAGACCTCGGCACCTACACCAGCCTCCTCAGTGACTTTATTCAGCTTGACGAGCGGGGTGTTTCCTATAACTTTCGTAACGTCATCATATATTTTCATGTCAGTTCCTTTCTGTCCTTTACTCCTACTATACCAACATCCTACGTAAAAATAGCGCTGTATTTCCGATTTTCGCAAGATTACTGCTACAAAAATTGGTGTAATTTAACGCATACTACACAAAACTACAGTATTTTATGTAGCGTGGCGTTCTTCTGTCATCCTTGGGCTTGTCCCGAGGATCTTCTGGCGCGATGTACTTTATGGACCCAGTGCAGTGTGGAATAAAGCAAAGGTGACATTCGCCCCGCTGGGCGCCCCGCGAATGAAGTCAGTGCTATACTAGTGGAATGAAAGAAAAAATTGTTGTAGGATATTCCTCAAGTTATGAGTATATGACATATCTGCCAGTTCAGATTTTTACGGTTCTCGAAAATAATCAAGATTGCGACTTTGAGATTTACATTCTATGTGACAGTATCAACGAGTTCGCCCAAGAGAACATTAAAAAGGTTGTGATGCATTTTAAGGACGTGAATGTTGATATTCACTATCATGAAGTTGATGATTCTTTTTTTGACGGCAAACTTCCAAAATGGCACGGCTCATATGCTACGTTATACAGTTTGCTTTATGAGCAACTTCTTTCTGACGTTTCTAAAATTCTATTTTTCAATATTGACACAATAGTTTTCGGTTCCTTAAAAGAGTACTGGAATACTGATTTAACCAACTGTTTATGGGCTGGTGCCAATGATGATTTCCTTCCGGATGTTCTTCAAAAAGTGAATAAAAAGTATAATATATCGACAAATGTAAATTGTTCTTCAATTATACTGAATTTAGATGGAGTGCGAAATGAAGGAGTGACTACTGACTTTTTTCTTCGTAATCTAAAACATGAAGTCGCACAACTTCACGCAGATCAAGGAATTTATAACTTAGTGCTCGGGAGTAGAACAAAATTTGTCGATAAAAAATACTCATACATGTTTACTATGAATCCATATTGCGACCTACAATTCAAAAAAGATTTCAATGCTGGAAAAGTTATTGTTTTAGCGACTTATAACGGCGCAAACCCTTGGGAAGCATCGCCTTTCTTCTATTCTACGCATTATTATTGGAAATGTTTTGATAGAGTTAAGGCAATCTGTGGAGGAAGTTTAGGGTTCGAAAAAAAGACACGCCTTTGGTATATTAAAAATCACAAGTTTTTCAAAGCACTTTGCCCGAAGTTCCTATATCATTTTATCATTTTCGTGTCAAACAAAATCGGCAAAGAAGTTCCGTTCTAAAAGTGGGTGCCGAAAAGGATTAGTGCTTAAAGTTCGTGATGTAGAGATCAGGATCGGTGACCGCCTTCTGATGAAAAATGTGACGTTCAATGTCAACCCAGGTGATCGAATTGGGCTGGTGGGACGAAACGGAGCGGGGAAAACTACTCTAACCAAGATTCTCGCTGGGGTTAATCAGCCGACGCGGGGGAGTGTGGCATTCGACGGGTCGCTAGGCTACCTTCCGCAAGACACTGAGCCTGCGGACCCAAAACAAACGGCATTAGAGCGCATTATGCAGGCGCGTGACCTATCTAAATTGCAGAGTAGAATGCGTGAACTTGAGCTAGACATGGCGAGCCCTGACCCCGCAATAATGGAGAAAGCGATGGAAGTGTATCCTAAAGTGATGGAGGAGTTCGAAGCAGCTGGTGGCTATAATGCTGAGTCTGACGCCGAGAGAATTGCTGCAGGGTTGGGCATCGATGAGGAGCAACTACTGACCGAGCTCGGCAACCTTTCTGGAGGGCAACGCAGGAGAATTGAGCTCGCGCGCATTCTGTATTCTAATGCGGACACACTGCTTCTCGACGAGCCAACCAACCATCTGGACGCCGACTCAATCACATGGCTTAAGAGCTTCTTGGCGACGTTTACTGGAGGGTTCGTGATGATTTCGCATGATGTTGAGCTACTTGAGGAGACCATAAATCGAGTGTTCTTTCTTGACCCCACACGCGCTTGCATCGATCAATACAATATGACGTATAAGAAGTATCTGAAGCAACTTGAAATGGACACTCAGCGCAGGGAAACTGAACGCGCAGTGGCTGAGAAAAAAGCCGCCGAACTTACCGCGCAGGGCAACAAAATGCGAGCGAAAGCCACGAAAGCGGTTGCTGCACAACAGATGTTAAAGCGCGCGGAAAAGATGCTAGACTCGCTTGAGGAAGTGCGACAAGTAGAGCAAGTTGCCGCACTCCGGTTTCCTCCGCCCAAACATGCGGGCAAGACTCCGTTGACAGCAACTGGGTTAGCGAAAAGCTATGGCGAAGTGAAAGTTTGGCGTGGCATTGACTTGGCAATCGACAAGGGCTCTAGGGTGGTTGTTTTAGGCAGAAACGGTGCAGGGAAGACAACGCTCTTAAAAGTGCTTATGGGCGTTGAGGACGCGGACAGTGGGACTGTTGAACCTGGTTACGGCCTCTGTCTTGGATACTTCGCGCAGGAACATAACACTATTGACGATACGGCGACACTTGAAACTAACCTACGGAGAGTTGCACCTGATTACAATGATACAGAGATACGTAATGTGCTCGGTAGTTTTGGGTTCCCCGGCGACGCGGTCAAGAAGGTAGCGAAAGTGCTCTCCGGTGGCGAGAAAACACGTCTGGCGCTGGCGATGCTTGTTGTCACAGGCGCAAATGTCCTCTTGCTGGACGAGCCAACGAATAACCTTGACCCAGCCTCGCGTGAGGAAATTCTGAAGGCACTGCGCAACTTCGAGGGTGCAATTGTTCTCGTCAGTCATGATGTCGGCGCAGTCGAGGCTCTGAACCCTGAGCGTGTGTTACTGCTACCCGAAGCGCGTGAGGACCTCTGGAAAGATGAGTATATCGAGTTGATCACTCACGAGTAATGTGCTATCGACGCTGATTTAACTATTCAGACTGTTTGTGCTAGACTAGTGATATGGCGAGGGGGGTTGCCCCAGGTGTTTGTGCGTGAAAAATGCGTAACCGTCTGAGCAGCGTATCCCGTTATCGACAGAAAGGAAAAACAATGGCAGATTATCAATTCAATGCACCAGTTCGGTCAGACTTCGGAAAGGGGTTCGCGCGCCGTGCGAGGGCTGCGGGGAGTGTCCCGTCAGTGATTTATTCGAAGGGCGAAACCCCCCTACACATTATGCTACCTATGCATGAAGTAACACAAGCGGTCCGTCTGCCTAACGCACTTTTTGAGGTAGAGGTTGAAGGGTCTAAGTACAATGCACTCGTTAAGCATGTCCAGCGCGACTTCGTTACGCGTCAGATTGAGCATGTAGACCTGCTCGAAGTGGATTCTAAGCAAATAGTGACTGTTGCAGTAGAGCTTAAAGTGGAGGGCGAAACGAAGCCAGGTAGCAAAGCAGTCGTGAGCGTGAAGACTGTTGAAGTTCATACACCAGCGGGGTCAATTCCGCGTAATGTGATTCTTGATATTGACGGTTCGGACATCGGTGCACATTTTAAAATCGCAGACATTAAGTTCCCTGACGGTGTGGTTAGCGCTGTCGACGATTCCCGTATCATAGTTGCCGTGAAAGAGCTGGCGAAGAAGAAGGAAACTCAGATTGATGTTGCAGGTGGCGGTTCAGATGCTGACGCCGGCGCGTCGGATGCTGCATAAGAGGTAGTATCTCATTCTAGCAGATGCGTGCGTGTGTGAATGCGCAGTGTAGTGTCAAGTTATGTAGTATAAGCAAGATGGGTCAGTGTTGAAGATTATATGCGGTTTAGGCAATCCTGGTGCGAAATACCATAACACTCCGCATAACGCAGGGTTCAAGGTTTTGGACATCCTCGCTGAGCGTTTAGGAGTAGGATGGGGCAACAAGTTTCAGGCAAAGGTCGCTTCTGCGAGCGTTCAGGGGCAAAAAGTTCTGCTAGTCAAGCCGGGCACTTTTATGAACGTTTCGGGTGGACCACTTAATCAGGTGGCGAAGTATTTCAAAGTTGATGCATCTGAGATTATCGTTGTGCATGATGATATTGACCTCGAGTTCGGGGTGATCAGAGCAAAACGGGGTGGTGGAAATGCTGGGCACAATGGGCTTAAGTCAATAGAGTCGGCGCTCTCAAGCAAGGAATTTCTCCGAGTTCGCGTTGGTGTTGGTCGCAATGGTGACGCGGCAGACTACGTTTTGCGCTCATTTTCGGGCAAACTACTCACCGAGTTCGACGACTATTGTGATACTGCTGCATCTGTCGCAGAGGACCTACTAAACTTACCGCTTGAAGAGGTGCAACAGAAGTGGCATACTAGAAGTTGACGCTAGCAATGCATCACAGTGCGTGTTTGTGCTATACTTGTGATATTGGTCAAGAAGGAGAAGAAATGGCTGAAATTACTATAAGTTCATCAAGTATTCGCAAGGCGCTAGATAGTTTCGTGAAGAACTACTCGGTTGAGGCTACGACTACGAAAGAGGTCGGGCATGTGACTGTCGCAGGCGATGGTATAGTTCATGTTGAAGGTCTTAACGGGTGCATGGCGTCCGAGTTGTTGAAGTTCGAAGATGGCACACTCGGGCTAGCGATGAACCTTGATGAGCGGGAAATCGGTGCAGTTATTCTTGGTGACTTTGAAGGCATTGAAGAGGGTCAAGAGGTGTATCGAACTGGCGAAGTACTATCGGTTCCCGTGGGTGAAGGCTATCTCGGGAGAGTTGTAGACCCGATGGGGACACCGATTGACGGGCTAGGTGACATTAAAACTGAAGGACGGCGTGTTCTTGAGGCTCAAGCACCTGGTGTTATGCAACGAAAGAGTGTCCACGAACCTCTGCACACTGGTATTAAAGCGATTGATACTATGACACCAATTGGGCGCGGTCAACGCCAGCTGATAATCGGTGACCGCAAGACTGGTAAAACCGCCATAGCAATTGACACTATCATCAACCAGAAAGAGGACTGGGAATCTGGAGACCCTTCAAAGCAGGTGCGCTGTATCTACGTCGCAATCGGACAAAAGGGCTCTACAATCGCAACTGTCAAGGCGGCACTCGAAGATGCTGGTGCAATGGAATACACCACAATAGTTGCTGCACCCGCGTCAGATTCGGCTGGTTTCAAATACCTCGCCCCTTACACAGGTTCAGCAATCGGGCAGCACTGGATGTATAATGGTAAGCATGTGTTAATTATTTTCGACGACTTGAGCAAGCAGGCGGAGGCGTATCGTTCAGTTTCACTCCTACTTCGCCGTCCCCCAGGGCGTGAGGCGTATCCTGGTGATGTTTTCTACTTGCATAGTCGGTTGCTCGAGCGGTGTGCAAAGGTTAGCGATGAACTTGGCGGTGGCTCTATGACTGGTCTGCCGATTATTGAAACTAAGGCGAACGACGTTTCGGCATACATCCCCACAAATGTTATTTCTATCACTGACGGGCAGATTTTCCTGCAGTCTGACCTGTTCAACGCGAACCAAAGGCCTGCTGTTGATGTAGGAATCTCAGTATCACGTGTGGGTGGTGCAGCACAAACCAAGGCTATGAAAAAAGTTGCAGCCAGCCTAAAGATAGAGTTGGCGCAATACCGCTCGCTCCAGAGTTTCGCAATGTTCGCTAGTGATCTTGATGCAGCGTCAAAAGCCCAACTAGCAAGGGGTGAACGCCTGACTGAGCTGCTTAAGCAAGACCAGTATGACCCGTATTCATTCGATAAGCAGGTAGTTATGATCTGGGCTGGTCTGCAAGGGAAGCTCGACGATGTTGAGGTGAAGGACGTCAAAAAGTTCGAAACTGAGTTCCTTGAGTATCTGGGGCACAAGACGAATATACTTGACGTGATTAAAGCCACTTCGGATGTTAGCGACGCGACAATAGAGAAGCTGAGAGAGGCTATTGACAACTTCCGCGAGTTCTTCATTTCTGGCGACAAGAAACTGCTATCTGAGGTGAAGATTAATGTTAAACTGCCCGAAATCAAGCAGGAGACGATTAAGAAGAGCACAAGGGCGAGCAAGCCAGAAGTCAAGAAACCAGTGGCGAAAACCGCTGCTGCCAAGAAACCAGTTGCGAAGAAGCCTGCCGCTACGAAGACGAAAAAGGAGTCCGCTAAGAAGGTGTAATAATGGTGTATGAAATGTATCCGAAGTCGAACAATCCGTCGGCTCAGTTCGTAGGTTTTGCGAGCGATAATTATGCTGGGGCGCATGAGAACGTTATCAAGTGGCTTGAAGCTGCCAATTCTGACTTCGCGAGGCCCTATAATGATGACATTTACACTGAGAAGTTCCGCGACATAATGGACAGTATGTTCGGCAAGAAAGTGTCGGTGTTCCCTAGCTTGAACGGGACTGGGACTAATGTGCTCTGTCTGCGCGCAGTTCTGCCTCGGTGGGGGACCGTTTGTGCGCCCGAAACTGCGCATATTAACACTGACGAGGCTGGTGCTCCCGAGCATATGGCGGGCTTGAAAATTATGACGGCGCCGACCAAGAACGGCAAGATTCTACCGTCCGATGTGATAACACTTTCCAGGGCGCTAGGCGACATACACTCTGCGCAGCCGGCAATAGTCTCTATTTCGAACACGACTGAGCGCGGGACGGTGTATTCTGCGGATGAAATTGGTGCGATTGTTGCCACGGCGCATTCTCGCGGTATGCTGGTGCATGTTGACGGTGCACGGATTTTTAACGCAGTCGTTGCGCAAGGCTACGCTTCAACCCATGAAGGCTTTAAGGCGATGTATGGTGATACTGGTGTCGATGTGATTAGTCTAGGCGGCACGAAAGTCGGTGCGATGTCGGCGGAAGCTGTGGTCGTTATGCATCCTGAGGGGTCGGACCTCTGGAGGGGCGCGAAGTTCAGTCAGAAGCAGATGGGGCAACTTTCCTCGAAGGCACGCTACCTCTCTGCACAGTTTCTAGCGTTATTTGAGGACGATTTGGCGTTCAGCCTCGCGAAGCACGGCAACGATATGATGCAACTACTCTTTCAGAAATACATCAACGCTACTGGGGCAACTAAGGATGTGGCAGCGTTTCTGTCTGGTGCAACATCCGCCTACGCCTCTGGCAATAACACTCCGCTCGGTGACTCGATGCACAATTTCGAGGACTTTGAGGACCCCTTCACCTACCAGTCGAAACCTGACGCCAATGCCTTTTTCCCCACTTTGCCAAACCCAGTGCTCAGTAAACTCCGTGAGAAATACCACTTCTATGATGTCAATGCGACCGCTGAGAAGACGACTATCCGCCTAATGACGTCATTCGCGACAACTGAGCAGCAGCTTGACGACTTTGTGTGGGCGCTTGGTGAGGCGATGGCTGCTTGCGGGCTTAATCCGACTAATGGTGCAGGCTAGGGAAGGGGTAGAATAAGAGATACTAAACCACGCGGCGCGACACCAAGAGCAGAACTTCGCACTTGGCATAAAAAGCGTACCGAAAAAGGCACGTCCACTAAGAGGACTGGAAGTCGAAGTGCGCGTGGTGGGACTGCCCAGCGTAGCAGTGGCAATACCTCCAGCAAGAAGGACAATATCATCTATGGCGTCAACCCAGTGCTTGAGTATTTGGCAGAAAAGAACCCTGCGCAGAAGCTTATTCTGTCCAGCGGGCTGACTCCAGACAGTAAAATTCAGGAGATACTGCGCCTCGCGAACGAGGAAAATGTGCCTCTTTTTCAACTACCACGGCAACAAATCGACGACATTTGCAATTCTAGGTCACATCAAGGTGTCGTGCTCTATTCTGAGGAATACCGCTATTCCGACTTGGCGACAATTCTTGGAAGTGCTGCACCCATTATAGTTCTAGATCATATCACGGACCCACAAAATCTTGGTGCAATCATCCGTTCAGCTGCGGCATTTAACGCGAATATTGTCTTGCCGAATGCCCGTAGTGCCTCAGTTAACGCCACAGTTTGGAAGACGTCTGCAGGAAATGCATTGAAGACAAAGATTGCCCAAGTCGCGAACCTCAACAATACTGTTGAAACGCTGCAGAAGGCGGGATATTTCGTGGTCGGGCTGGATGGTGAGGCTGAAATTAAAATTGACGACCCTATAGTTCTGGACAATCCGAGAATAGCAATTGTTGCAGGAAACGAAGGCACTGGGTTGAGTGCACTGACCGCGAAAAAGTGCGATGTTCTAGCAAAAATACCGACCGCAGTTGAGTCATTGAATGTTGCCCAGGCGGTCACAGTGACTCTCTACCAAATATCTGCTATACTAGGTCAATAGTAGAGAAATACATTAACGCGAAGAATCAGCCAGGTGCCACCGACCCAGAGTTGATTCGTAATTTCTGCATAATTGCCCATATAGACCACGGTAAGTCCACACTAGCCGACAGGATGTTGCAGCTCACTGGTGTTGTTGACGCGCGGCAAATGCGTGCACAATACTTGGACCGGATGGACATCGAACGGGAGCGCGGTATCACAATAAAAAGTCAGAGCGTTAGGATGCCTTGGGTGTATCATTCTGAGCAGGGTGCACCTTCACCCGAGTCTGACGAGCGGGAAAATGGCGCCGTTGTCGGTCAAGAATACTGCCTAAATATGATTGACACTCCGGGCCACGTAGACTTCACGTATGAGGTGTCTCGGTCACTTGCTGCCTGCGAGGGGTGTATATTGCTGGTTGACGCAGCCCAGGGGATTGAGGCACAAACGCTAGCGAATCTATACATTGCGCTAGAGAATGACTTGACAGTTATCCCCGTTTTGAACAAAATTGACTTGCCTGCCGCAGACCCAGATAAACACGCTAGAGAACTTGCAAATCTGATAGGGTGCGACACTAGCGAAGTCTTGAGAGTGTCTGGGAAAACTGGTGCTGGAGTTAAGGAATTGCTTGACGTGATTGTTGAGAAAATACCTCCTGCGACCGTGGCATTGAAGAAGTTCAGCAAGTCGGACCTCGAAGATGTGGGGGTTGACATTTTGGACAGGGGTAACTCACCTGACCTCGGTGTCATCGCCGCGAATCTCGGTGCCAAGGCGTTGATTTTTGACTCGGTTTATGATGTTTTCCGCGGCGTAGTGACGTATATACGCGTTGTTCAAGGGGCGCTTAGACTCAGGGAGAAGATTAAGATGATGTCAAGCGGTGCCACCCACGAACTTCTTGAAATTGGTGTGATTTCGCCCGAGCCGATGCCTGCAAAGTCGCTGAGTGTTGGCGAAGTAGGCTACCTGATTACTGGGGTGAAAAACGTCGCGGACTCTAAAGTTGGAGACACTGTGACTACAGTTGTGCACAGTGCAGTTCACCCACTAGCGGGCTACAAGGAGCCGAAGCCGATGGTGTATTCGGGGCTTTATCCTATCGAACAAGGTGATTATCCTGCGTTGCGCGATGCTCTCGACAAGTTGAAGTTGAATGATGCGGCGTTACTATATGAGCCTGAGACTTCGGTGGCATTAGGTTTCGGGTTCCGTGTTGGATTTCTGGGATTACTGCATCTCGAAATAGTCCGTGAGCGCCTTGAGCGGGAGTTTGATTTGGCACTGGTGTCGACTACTCCGAATGTGATATACAATGTGACGATTGAAGATGGCACAGAATTCGTGGTCACTAACCCGTCGGAGTTCCCGAGTGGGCAGAAAATTATGAAGGTGGAGGAGCCAATAGTCCGCGCGTCGATACTGAGCCCGAAAGAGTTCGTGGGGACTATTATGGAGCTCTGCCAGATGCGACGCGGTGATATGATTAAGATGGACTACCTCTCTGAAGATCGCGTTGAGATGCGTTACCACATTCCACTCGCCGAGATTGTGTTTG
This sequence comes from Candidatus Ancillula kalotermitis, assembly GCA_031273495.1. GTDB lineage: Bacteria > Actinomycetota > Actinomycetes > Actinomycetales > Bifidobacteriaceae > Ancillula > Ancillula kalotermitis. The sequence goes on from JAISRT010000036.1 coordinate 33,660, forward strand.
ACTTCTTCGACTCGCTCAAGTCAAGGACAAAGGGGTATGCGTCGCTAGATTATGAGCCGAGCGGGGTACGTGAATCCGAGCTAGTCAAGGTGGACATACTGCTTAATCACGAGCCTGTAGATGCGTTTTCCGCGATTGTACACAGAGACAAGGCGTATGATTACGGCGTTATGATGACCGAGAAGTTGAAAGAGCTGATTCCGCGGCAGCAATTCGAGATTCCTATCCAGGCGGCAGTCGGCACCAGGGTCATCGCACGCGAGTCAATTCGCGCATTGCGCAAGGACGTGACTGCGAAGTGCTATGGCGGTGACATCACCCGAAAGCGCAAACTGCTCGAGAAGCAGAAGGAAGGCAAGAAGCGCATGAAGACCATAGGGAGGGTCGAAGTTCCACCCGACGCATTCATCGCAGCGCTGAAGACGAACTGAAAAGTAGAATAGCGCGCTGAAGACGAACTAGGAACTTCGACCGAGCAGCGTCGCGCGGGCACCGCCTGCTTTGCAGAAGGTGCAAGTCAAGCATAGTGCAGACTTAGCGCAGAGCGTGTTTGAGCCGACGCGTAAGCGAGGCGAGGCGAGTTCAGGAGCACGGAGTGCGACCAGAATCGGGAGTTCCACCCGACGCATTCATCGCAGCGCTGAAGACGAACTGAAAAGTAGAATAGCGCGCTGAAGACGAACTAGGAACTTCGACCGAGCAGGGTGGCTTCGCCGCCCTGCGAATGAAGTGAAATAAGGTCAAACTCGCTTGCGAGTTTGGCAAATAAGCGGAAGGAGAGCTCGGCGTCCACCCGCGCTAGCGCGCGGGACCCTGAGACGCACCCGCCCGCCCGCGAGCGCAGCGGTTCTTCCTCTCGAAGTTAAATTTGTTATGAATAG
>JAISRT010000027.1 GCA_031273495.1 Candidatus Ancillula kalotermitis
GTGCGTCCCAAGTCCATCTACGGGGGCTTACCGCCACGAAAAGGAAGAAGTATGCTACAATATAAGGAGGTAGCATAAAATGCTAGGTCAAAAAACTACGGATTTTGCACCCCACCGCCATTCTTCGGGATAAAGCCAAGGATGACACAATAGGTATAAAGAGTGTAGTGTTTAGTTCTTCGTCCAGCTGATATAGCCAGACTTCGCTTTACACGCCGACTCGCTGACGTTCTGAGTTGTGACATCCTGCCCGTCTTCTTTGAACTTGCAGGCACCCAGTATCGAGTCAGGGTTGACATACTTCCAGATTTTCACCGTCACCGTAGAGCCCTTGACGACTTGTTCACCAGAGTGGTCAACAGACTCCACCTTATTCTCGAGGTTCTTGTCACTCGTGGTCGACCCCTCAACAATGCTCACCGCGAACCCAAGTGCACTAAGCTGCCCGTTCGCAAAATCCTTCGTCTGGTTAACCAAATTGCCTGGCACCTGCACTTTGTCTTGTGCCTTTGCTGTCTTGATAGTAACTGTGGATTTCGTCTGCGCAGTAACATTTCCTGCCGGCGTCTGAGTGACTACCGAGCCTGAAGGTATCTGATCGTTGATTTCTTCGCCACCTTCCGCCATCTTCAACCCCATAGAGTCAAGTATCTTCTTTGCAGCGTCCTTAGTTTGCCCGACAAGGTTAGGAATTGTTGCAACACCTGAACTTAAATACAAAGTCACCGTCGACCCCTTCTTTGCCGAAGTGCCTACTGCAGGCTTGGTTCCCGCGACCTGAGATTTGTCGGTCTGGCAGGCACCCTCGTTTAGTGTAACTTCCTCTGGCGAACTTAACGTCCCTGGGTTCACGCAGTCAACAGTTCGAGCATCGTCCGCCTTCTTGACTGACACGATATACCCCGCAGTTTCAAGCGCTTTCTTCGCGTCGTCAAAACTCTTAGCAACTATTGTCTTAGGGATTGTGCTGTCGGCAGGCCCAGTCGAATACTTCAGAGTCACCGTCGATCCCTTAGGAACTTCAACACCTGGCGCGGGATCCTGACCCGTCAGTTTGTCCTTCTCTTCCGCAGAATCCTTGTCGTCCACCAGTGAGCAGGTCAGCCCGATGTCGTTGAGCGTCTGGCACGCCTTGTCCTTCGCCATAGACTTCGAAATTGTTGGAACAGTCACTTTTGCGTTCGGGTCGTCATGTGGCGCCATATTGAATACTACTAGAAAGATGATTAGCAGGAGCACCACGACACCAGCAATAATTGAGCCGATGATGATCATTTTCTTCTTCTTGGCGTTCTCTTCGTCAAGAGCCTCCTCTAGTGCTTGTTCTTCAGACGTTTCTTGCGCGTCTGCGCCGTCAACTTGAGTAAACAGCTGTGTTGCCTGTAGGTCCTGACCAGCGATTTGGTTCACTTCATTAGGCGTGAGCACTCTCGTTGCCACGTCATCAACACTAGGGCTCACCGGTAGTCCTTTAATCGCCGACTCTAAGTCAATAATGAACTGCCCAGCGTCTGAATACCGCTTCTCGGGGTCCTTAGCGAGCACTTTAGAGAGTATTACATCGTAAACTGGAGGAACCGCGGTGTTTAGGGACACTACTTTTGGCGGAAACTCACGCACATGCTGATACGCTATCGACACTGGAGAATCACCGACGAACGGGGGGCGCCCAGCGAGCAGCTCGAAGAACAAGCATCCGACTGAATACAGATCACTCCTCGCGTCGACTGCTTCACCCTTTGCCTGCTCTGGTGAAATATACTGCGCAGTCCCGACCACAGACTGAGACTGAGTCATCGTCGCCGAGTTGTCTGACATTGCCCTCGCGATACCAAAGTCCATGACCTTGACTTCCCCAGAGGTGGTTATCATAATGTTTCCAGGCTTGATGTCACGGTGAATTATCCCTGCACGGTGCGAATATGACAGCGCTTTCAGGATGTTTGTCGTAATCTCAACAGAATCTTCAACGCTAAGCCTGCCCTCTGTAGCAAGAATATCACGCAGAGATTTGCCGTCAACATACTCCATTACGATATATGGTTGATGAACATTTTTTCCGCTGGCGTCAGTGTAGATTTCCTCACCAGTGTCGTATACAGCGACAATATTCGCATTATTCAGCCCTCCAACAGATTGAGCTTCACGCCGGAAACGCGCAAGAAAAACAGGGTCGTCCGCGAATTGAGGCTTGAGGATTTTGATTGCTACCTTGCGGTTCAACTTTGTGTCGTCGCCAATATAGACATCAGCCATCCCACCTTGACCGATTAACCCACCAAGGCGGTAATGCCCATCTTGCAAAAGCGTAATATTACTCATTATCTATATTATAGCACCTCCACGCATAATTTTCTCTCTAACAGTGTGAAGATATTCATTCTACATGCTCCAAAAAGAATGCACCCAGCGGTGGAACCCGAAACTCTGCGGAATAAGGGCGTCCAGTCCACTCTTTCTCTTCAGCGACAAACTCACCGTTCTCGTTGCCAATGTTGATTACACCAGCACCACCATACTTCAAGTCATCTGTATTAAGAGCCTCTTTCCAGCGCCCAGCCTTCGGAAGCGCAATGCGGAAGTTTTCATACGGAGCATTCGAGAAGTTCACTACGCAGACTACAGTTGAGCCCTCAGAGTTCTTGCGGACAAACGTCAACAACGAGCGCTGGTTGTCGTTCGAGTCGATCCACTCAAACCCGCTCGGGTCAGTGTCAAGCTCATAAAGCGCAGAGTTCTGGGACTTGAATGCGTTAAGGTCAGCGATTAAAGTGCGTATTCCAGCATGCCCAGGGTCATTTAGCGAGCCCCAGTCGATTGACGATCCTGCACCTGCCCATTCATGCCACTGCGCAAACTCCGACCCCATGAAGATTAACTCTTTTCCAGGGTGCGCCCACTGATATGCCAACAAAGTCCTCAGGTTTGCCAACTTTTGCCAGAGGTCACCAGGCATCTTGCCGACCAATGATCCTTTACCGTGCACAACCTCATCGTGGCTCAGCGGAAGAATGTAGTTCTCGGAATATGCATACACCATTGAAAACGTCAGCTCGCCGTGGTGGTAAGAGCGATGTATCGGGTCATCCTCAACGTAGCGCAGTGTGTCATTCATCCAACCCATATTCCACTTGAACCCGAACCCGAGCCCACCCTGCGAAGTCGAAGCAGAAACACCCGAAAACGCAGTAGACTCCTCAGCAATCATCATCACGCCTGGGAACTTCTTGTAAACAGTGGCATTAGTCTCCTGTAGAAAACTTATCGCGTCGAGGTTCTCACGCCCTCCGAACTGGTTAGGTGCCCATTGTCCATCCTCACGTGAATAGTCAAGATATAACATACTCGCCACGGCATCAACCCTCAGACCGTCGATGTGGAACTCTTCGAACCAATAGCACGCATTAGCGACGAGGAAATTCCGCACCTCATTGCGCCCAAAGTTGAAGACATACGTGCCCCAGTCAGGATGCTCACCTTTACGTGGGTCAGGGTCTTCATAAAGCGCAGTGCCGTCATACCTGCCCAGTGCAAAAGCGTCCTTCGGGAAATGTGCGGGCACCCAGTCTACGATCACACCAATTCCCGCTTGATGCAACTTGTCGACAAGGTAGCGAAATTCATCTGGAGTGCCGAAACGAGACGTCGGCGCGTAATACCCCGTAACTTGATAGCCCCAGCTCGGTGCGTAAGGGTGCTCGGCAACTGGCATAAGCTCAATATGCGTGAAGTTCATCTCTTTAACGTAGTCCGTCAACTGTTCCGCGAGTTCAACATAACTCAAACCTTCACGCCACGACCCGAGGTGCACTTCGTAAACTGAAACTTGTTCTTTGTGTGGCTGTTTTTCTGCGCGCTTTGCAATCCAGGAGGCGTCCTGCCATGAATACTCAGAGTTGAAAATTACTGACGCAGTCTGCGGTGGCACTTGCGAGAACTTCGCGATCGGGTCAATCTTGTCAATCCACTCAAGCCAAGGAGTCTGAATCTGGAACTTGTAGTTCTGGAATTTCGTTGCACCAGGAATGAACAACTCCCAAACCCCAGTTGAACCCAGTGAGCGCATTGAATGTTCAACACCATTCCAGTAGTTAAAGTCACCTACAACACGGACTGCCTTCGCGTTGGGTGCCCAGACCGCAAACGATACGCCACTTTTTTCACCGTCCGCAGTTTGATAAGTCTTAACATTCGCGCCAAGCACATTCCAAAGTTCTTCATGGCGACCCTCTGAAATCAAGTGCAGGTCCATTTCACCAACCCAAGGCATGAAACGATAAGGATCATCGAGAGTGTATGTTGTGCCTTCACGTGTAGTTTTGACGAGATACTCTGGCACTTTAGTACCTTCAATGCTTGCAACCCAGATGCCAAGTTTCTCGTGCTGCATTTCGAGCTCATTACCGTCAATAATCAGGCTAACACTGTCTGCAAATGGGCGCAAAACACGAATATATACGCGGTTCTCTAACGCGTCGGGGTGGGGTCCTAAAACCTCGTGCGGGTTAAAGAAGTCAGCGCTTGCAACAGCGGAATACACATTATCATCAATAGTCATATCTATAGTATAGCACTAACTTCATTCGCAAATTTTCCTCCGGAATAACTCGTGCCCAGCGTAGCGAATGTCACCCTTGGCTTTATGCCGAGGGTCTATCGGACACGCGTGCGCTCTCTAGTGTCACCCTTGACATCGCCCCCTTCTATTGTCACCCTTGGCTTTATGCCGAGGGTCCATAGAGTACACCGCGCAAGTGTGGATTTTCAAGTTTACGAGCCACAATGGACAACTTGTTGTATATTTTTGGCGACAAACGCAGAAAATCGAGCGATTAGCGAGATCCTCGGGACAAGCCCAAGGATGACA
>JAISRT010000002.1 GCA_031273495.1 Candidatus Ancillula kalotermitis
TACCCCAAAAGTTAAATCGTGCTATACTATAGACATGACCCCGAAGTACAAGATTGACCTAAGCAGTTCGTTCTATGGTGAAGCTATCGAGCGCGGTCTGCTTTACGTCGACAAAACCCTCTTCATTGAGCATGTCTTCGACAACCCGAGTAAAGTGACCCTTATCACGCGCCCCCGCCGCATGGGGAAGACCCTCAATATGGACACCTTGCGCACATTTCTCGACCCCAAAGTTGACTCCGAGCAGTTGTTTAAGGGCATGAAAATTGAGCAGTCTAAGTATTATAACCTCCAGAACCAGCACCCTGTGATATGGTTGAGCTTTAGGACGTTCACGAATGAAGATATGCGCGGTGACTTTTTCAGCCAGATTTCGAGTTGTGTTGAACAATACTTAACCCCAGAGCAAATTACGCCAGAACTTCAGCGCATACTCGATGAACGTGAAAAAAGTCCGAAACTCTTACGAAGTGTCCGTGTCCTCTGCGCAAACCTGCACAAAGTTTACGGTAAGCGCCCAGTAGTCCTCATCGACGAGTATGACAAACTCTATATGGACACCGCGAAAAAGGGTGGACCTGACTATGACAATGCCCGCGAGTTCACCAAAGGCATTATGGCACCTGCCCTAAAGGACAACCCGTCACTCGAGAAGGCGGTAATAACCGGCGTGAACCGCATCGCGCAGGAGTCAATGTTCTCAGAGCTGAACAATATTGAGGTCGACGGAGTGTTCAACCCGTCAATTTTCGACGAAGACTTCGGGTTCACTGACGATGAGGTCAAGGCACTAGTCCCCCCAGAAGAGTTTGACCTGGTGCAGAGATGGTACGACAATTACCGCGTTGGGGACAAAGAGGTCTTCTTCACCTATTCCGTGGTGTCTTACTTGAAGCGCGGGACTTTTGACAATTACTGGGGCAAGAGTGGCACAATTGACTTAATTGACAAGGCACTGACCCCTAAGCGCACCGAGCAGATTATACAGACCATTGGAAACGGTGGTTTCGAGTCAGCAGTATATGACAGAATCTCAGGCTCAGACTTGATGAACGACTTCCCAGAAGATGAGTCGTTTTACTCACTCCTTGTGCAAACTGGGTATATGACGCACACTCCAATACCCAAAGACGAGGACGATAATGACTATGATGACGACGAGTATGACGATGAATTGTCTACACCAAAATACATTCTCAACACTCCTAATCGCGAATTAGAATCAGTCTGGAAGCAATTCATACTAAGTAGAGTTGTACATATACAAAACCCTGATATTACGGACGTTTTCAAGCACACTGACGACCTTGCCCTCTTCGAGTTCAGGCTTAATGACCTCATCAACTATAAGCTCAGTTACTATGACTTCGAGAAGAAAGAGCCTGAGAAAACCTACCACATCTTCATGCTTGCAATGCTGGTTGCCGTCGGGTTCAAGGTCACCTCAAACAAGGAACTTGGGCGCGGGCGCTACGACCTCTTGATGACCCGGAAGACGAAAAGTCGTGGCACCCAGTACTTCATCTTCGAGTTCAAGAGGGTTGACACGCCCGGGAAAGACTCCGAGTTCCTGCAAGTCGCCGCGTCCGAGGCTATCGCGCAGATCCGTGAGAAAGACTACGCAGGTGGGATCGAAGACAGGGGTGACGCGCCAGTCTACTTAATTGGCATCGGGTTCTGTGGCAGTCAAAACTGGGTCAAGGCCGAGGAGCTGTAGACACACACACCCCGCGAGCCCCTTCATGTCATCCTGAGCACCCCGCCCTCATGTCATCCTTGGCATTGCGTTACTGTCATCCTTGGCTTTATGCCGAGGATCCATACATCAAGCCCCCCTGGACCCTCGGGACAAGCCCAAGGGTGACAGAATAGGTCAAACTCGCTTGCGAGTTTGGCAATTGGCGGAAGGTGGGGTTTGCGTCCACCCGCGCTAGCGCGCGGGACCTGAGACGCACCCTCCCACCCACGGCCGCAGCGGTTCTTCCTCTCGAAGTTAAATTGTTATGAATAGCACTTACTGAATTCGGCGGATTTGGTTCGATCGCTCCGCGCTCTCATTACGCCCCTCGCACAGGCTTCGCCAGTGCTCAAACACACTCCGCTCGCTTTTCGCCGCCAAATAAATCATCGCTAATCGCTCGATTTTCTGCGTTTGTCGCCAAAAATATACAACAAGTTGTCCATTGTGGCTCGTAAACTTGAAAATCCACTGACACGATGTACTCTATAGACCCTCGGCATAAAGCCAAGGGTGACAGAATGGGTCAAACTCGCTTGCGAGTTTGGCAATTGGCGGAAGGAGAGCTCGAGAGGAGAGCGCAGCGGTTCGTCTCCCTGACGATTAATCTGTTATGAATAGCACTTACTGAATTCGTCAAATTATTCCGGAGGAAAATTTGCGAATGAAGTTAGTGCTATACTACTGATATGTTAAGAATTTGGAAGAAGTTTTTGTTGCCGTACTGGAAGAAGGTGCTGCTAGTTGTTGTGTTGCAGGCAGTCCAGGTGTCCTTTACGCTATACTTGCCGAATATGAATGCGCATATAATTGATGACGGCGTGGCGAAGGGTGACACGAATTTCATCTGGCGCGAAGGCTCGATGATGCTTCTGTTTTCAGGTCTACAGCTCGTAGTCTCTATTCTGGCGACGTATTTCGGTGCGAAGGTGGCGTTCTTGATGTCAAAAGATGTCCGAAAAGCACTGTTTTACAAGGTCCAGGACTTCTCCGCGCGTGAGATGAGCAGTTTCGGTGCGCCAACGCTAATCACGCGCACCACGAACGACATCACACAAGTGCAGATGGTGACAATGTTCATGCTGACCTTAATTATTGCCTCACCAATTATGTTCGTCGGCGGAATTATAATGTCCCTCGAGCAGGACGTTGTGCTCTCAGGGGTCATCGCAGCGACTCTCCCAGTGATACTTATCGTAATGGTTGCCTTCGTCCTCAAAGCGACACCGTATTTCAAGCGCATGCAGAAGAAGACTGACCGGATGAATGAGGTGCTACGCGAGCAGATTATGGGTGTCCGAGTTGTGCGGGCATTCACTCGCGAGAAGACTGAGCGGTCAAAGTTCCTCAAAGTCAATGACGATTTCTACAACTTGACGTTAAGTACAGGACGCCTGATGTCACTGCTATTCCCTGCGTTCATGTTGATCATCAACGTCTCGATCCTGGCGATAATGTGGTTCGGGGGCATAAGGGTCTCAAACGGCGAAATGGAAATCGGTGCGATCACGGCATTCATCACGTATATGATGTATATTATGATGTCAGTCCTCATGTCGTCAATGATTTTCATGTTCCTACCGCGCGCACAAGTTTCGGCGAAGAGAATAAGTGCAGTGCTTAAGACGAAGATTACCGTGGAGAACAAGAAGGAGACGAGGCATATTGAGAACCCGCGCGGCGTAGTGACATTCGAAAGCGTTGAGTTTAGGTATTCTGGTGCGACTGAGCCAGTGCTCTCGAATATCAGTTTCACAGCAATGCCTGGCAAAACTACTGCAATCATCGGGTCCACTGGGTCTGGCAAGTCCTCGCTCATCCGCTTGATACCGCGACTTTTTGATGCTACTGGCGGTACTGTCAAGTTCGACGGCGTGGACGTACGGGAACTAGACATTGACGAGCTCAACTCCTATATATCAATCATCCCGCAGAAGAGTTTCTTGTTCTCAGGCACACTGGCGGACAATTTGCGCTTCGGGAAAGCTGATGCCACTGAGGAGGAGATGTGGGAGGCACTCGAGATTGCGCAAAGTGCACAGTTTGTTAGGGATAAGGCGAATGAGGAGCACACTGATGACGGTGAGGAGTTCAACCCGCTCAACATTCAGGTCGCACAAGGTGGCACCAACTTCTCTGGTGGGCAGCGTCAACGTCTTGCAATTGCTCGGGCGATCATCCGTAAGCCGAAAGTGTTCCAGTTCGACGACTCGTTCTCAGCACTAGATTACGCGACTGACCATAATTTACGTGGCGCCCTCAAGAACATAACGCAGGAGTCAACAGTGATAATTGTCGCTCAACGTATCTCAACTATTCGGCACGCTGATTTAATTCTCGTGATGGATAACGGGCAAATTGTGGGGCAAGGCACACATGAGGAGTTGCTCGAAGCCTGCGAAACCTACCGCGAAATCGTCAACTCACAGCTGTCTGCAGAGGAGGTAATGAAATAATGACTGACAAGAATACAAAGACTCCGAAAGTAGACGCACAACAGGCTGCGAAAATGGGTGCTAAGCCTAAAGAAATGCGCAAATCACTGGGACGAATAGTCAAAATGGTGTTCAATGACAAACCTCGAGTGTTCATGATGTTCTTCGGGATGCTTTCGGCTGCAATACTCAGTTCACTTGGTCCTCGAGTTCTCGGTAGTGCGACAAATGTGCTGTTTAATGGTCTGGTGTCCAAACAGGTGACGAGCGTGATTGAGGCAAATCTACCTGCAGGTGCGAGTCTGGAAATGGTCAAGACCGCGGTTAATAACTCTGACGGGACGCTAAACATCGACAAGTTGCAGAGTTTCAGTGGGCAAGATTTCGGCGGTATGAAGGATATGCTCAGTTCAATGACGATACGGCTTGGTGAAGGTGTTGACTTTACGCTTTTCGGTGAGTTCCTGCTGATGATTATTGGCATTTACTTGTTGCAGTTCGTGTTCCGGTGGGTTTCTGGCTGGTGTTCAGTGCGCCTAGTGTCAAATATGGGCAAAAACCTACGCCAACAAATTGAGGAGAAACTGTGGCGGATGCCTTTGAGTTACTATGACAAAACGTCTCGCGGTGAGATTATGTCGCGGACGACCAATGACCTTGACAACTTAACACAGGCGATTAACCAGACGGGTGGTGACCTGATCTTTATGACTATGATGGTGACTTTTGTGGTGATAATGATGTTCCTCACCTCTTGGGTCCTTGCGCTGATTGCACTTTTGACGATACCGGTTGCATTTATAGTTATCGGGATAGTGATGTCGAAGTCTCAGCCGCAATTCCGCAAGCAGTGGAGTGTCACTGGGCGCTTGAATGGTCACATCGAGGAGGCCTACACTGGTCATTCGCTAATCAAGGCCTACGGTAAGAAAGCGGACTACGAGGCAGAGTTCAACGCTGACAATGAGGAACTTTTCAAGGCAGGGTTCAAGGCGCAGTTCATCTCTGGGACGATTATGCCGATTATGACGTTCATGACTAACATTAACTATGTCCTTGTCGCACTGATTGGCGGTTTGCGCGTTGCTAGCGGTTCGATGTCACTTGGTGATGTGCAGGCGTTCATACAGTATTCCCGCCAGTTCTCGCAGCCGCTAGGTCAGATTTCGCAGATGATGAATATGCTCCAGTCTGGTGCGGCGTCGGCTGAACGTATTTTCGAGATACTTGACGCACCTGAGGAGGACCAGCAGGAAGGATTGACGCTTGATAAACAGGAGATACGCGGTGAGATTGAGTTCAAGCATGTTAACTTCTCCTATGACCCTGAGCGCCCGCTAATCCAGGACATGAATTTGCTCGCGACGCCTGGGAAGACTGTGGCGATTGTGGGTCCGACCGGTGCTGGGAAGACGACACTTGTGAACTTGATAATGCGCTTTTATGACATCGACTCAGGGGTAATTGAGCTTGACGGCGTTTCGACGCGGGAGATGAGTCGGAGTTCGCTACGCAAGAATGTTGGTATGGTTCTGCAGGACTCGTGGCTGTTCAAAGGCAGTATTCGTGAGAACTTGGAATACGGGCTCCCTGAGGGTAAAGTTATAACTGAGGAGCAGTTCCTTGAGGCGACTAGGGCGACTTATGTGGACCATTTCGTGCGCAGTTTGCCAGACGGCTACCAGACAATACTTGACGATGACGGTGACACTGTTTCGGTGGGCGAAAAGCAGTTGCTAACAATTGCGCGGGCATTTCTGGCGGACCCTGACATTTTGATTCTCGACGAGGCGACTAGTTCTGTGGACACCCGCACTGAGGTTCTGGTGCAAAAAGCGATGAACAAGTTGCGGTCGAATAGGACAAGTTTTGTCATTGCACACCGCCTTTCGACGATCCGTGACGCTGACACAATTGTCGTGATGGATAAAGGGTCGATTAAGGAGATGGGCAGTCATGACGAGTTAATCGCGCGGGGTGGGTTCTATGCGGACCTCTATCAGAGTCAGTTCGAGAAGGAGGATGAGGAGTAATTTCGGGTAAAGGTCTAGATTCATGTGTTAAAAAGTTGCTGCAAATCGGCGCTGGTGAGTCTTTTATTAAGGTTTTTGAGCGCAACTACCGACTACTTGAGTCTGAGGCATCGCAATTCATCGACGAGAGTGAGATTTCTGGGCTGCGGGAACTCCAATACGCTGAAAATCTGGTGGATAGCGCAATAGATGAGAGTGAGTATATGCTGGTTAAGCTCAACGGCGGGCTCGGGACGACTATGGGGCTCAAGAAGGCTAAGTCGCTGCTCGAGGCGAAGGACGGGTTAACGTTTCTAGACGTGATCTTGCGCCAGGTTCTAAGTCTGCGCAGTGGTTCGGACACTTTCCCGCTGGTGTTTATGAACTCGTTTAACACCTCTGCGGACACTCTGGATTTCGTGAACAAGAATTACCCTGACTTTCAGCGTCACCCACTTGAATTTCTTCAACATCAACAACCCAAGATCCTCAAGGAGACGCTTGCTGCAGTAGAGTTCCCCACTGACCCTAAACTTGAGTGGTGCCCGCCAGGACACGGTGACTTTTATAATTCATTCTACACTTCAGGGCTCCTACACTACTTCCTTGAGCACGGTGTTAAATATGCGTTCGTGTCCAATGCCGACAATCTCGGTGCCACATTCAGCCACACAATCGCCAAGCACTTCGAGAATACTGGTGCGACGATAATGCTCGAACTAGCGGAGAAGACTGCGGATGATGTTAAAGGTGGGCATATTGTGTTCGACAAGAGCGGTAAGATGCTCTTGAGGGAGGTCGCACAGATTCGCGAGTCAGATATGGAGGCTGCACTGGATGCCCGCGTTCACCCATACTTCAACACTAACTCGATATGGCTCAATCTTGAACAACTGCACGCCCAACTAGCGGACGCTGACGGGGTGCTTGACCTGCCCTTGATTGTCAATACGAAGACTGTGGACCCGAAGGATAAAACCACACCCGAATGTATCCAACTAGAGTCGGCAATAGGTGCTGGGGTTTCTGCACTCGACAAGACTGCAGTAGTTTGCGTGCCACGCACTCGTTTCCTGCCGGTCAAACGAAACTCGGACCTTGAGGTTTTGCGTTCTGATGCATTTGTCCTTGACGAGATGTTCAATATGCGCAAGGTGTGATGGGGGAGAGCTGAGATGGAAGTTGCAATTCGATTACTACGCTTGCTGAGGTTCTTGATAAATCATCCCGACGGTGTAACGAAATTCGAGATTTTTAACGCGCTTGATGATCACTATTCAAAATTGAGCACACCTGTTGCAACTCGGCAATTCCAGCGGGACAAGAACTTGCTCCAAGAAGTTGGTGTAACATTAGTGGTCGAAAAGAAGCCTGAAGGGCGCGGTGGATTCTTGTATAAGCCCAAGGCTAACCAACTCGTGCAGATTATTCTCACTGAGCAGGAATATAGTCTGCTACGTTCTTCCCATGTTCCTGAATCACTGGGCGACGATGTTGAAAGACTGATGCAGAAGCTTAAATTCTTGACCTTGATTGACGGTGTCTCTAAAAGGGAAAAAGACACTGCATACCGGAAAATACGCAGAAAGTTGAGGCTTAAGTATGAATGAAGGCTTAAGGTCTATGAGCAAAGTTATTTTCGAGAGGCTTCTTGGTGAAATTGCGTTTATGTTCAATAATGTTGAGGTGAAACTTACTGATGCGCAGAAATTTTTAGGCATTGACTTGCGGATGATACATTCAGATGTTGAGGCGTTGGCGAGTATTGACGACAAACAACCGATTCTATTCGATATGGGCGACGGCGTTTTCAAGGTTGCAAACACTGGTGGACTTGAGCAAATATACAGCATTAACGCTGAGGAGTTGAAGGTACTGAACTCACTTGCGGAGAAACTGAAAAAAGGCGGGTCTAATTCTGCACTTGACGCCATATTACGGAAACTTTCAATTGCGTCGTCAAGTATAGGGACTGATAGTGATCAAGAAATGTCAACCCAGAGCGAAACATCATCAATTTTGCTGGAGATGATTGACAAGAACAAAGTAGTGCGGTTCGAATACCACGGTAAGACGAGGATAGTTAAGCCGATTGAATTACGGATACATGAGGAGCGTGGGTCGGTCACTTTCGGCAGCTATCTTTACTGCTTTGACCTGGAGAAACTTGAGAACCGGATGTATAGAGTAGACCAAATTGAAGGTGTTGAAGAGGCTGAAGATGCGGATTACGAGAAGAATAGTAGTGCCAACACAGCGAATACGACGAGATTTCAGCTGACTTTCAAGGCGAAATACCAACAGGAGGGCGACCTGATTCCATATCTCGAGAAGAGGACACTCGACAACCGTGAGGACCAAATAGTGATCGCGGTGAATGACTTGCAATGGTTCGATTCGTGGCTCAAGACTCATGCATATATGCTTGAGGACGCCGAAAGGTTAGACTAGTTCACAAAAGTGCAGTTGTTTCTTGCAGCCCGAGCGCAATGTTCATCGACTGGATAGCTTGACCTGCGGTTCCCCTCACCAAATTGTCAAGCGCTACGATAATGTTGAGCCTACCGTTGTCTTCATCGAGCACCGTCTGAATCTGCGCATAATTAGAGTCACGCACTGCGGCAACTTCGGCAGGCTGTCCCTGTCTGAGCACTTGCACAAATGCTTCAGCCTCATAATGCTCTTGGAAAATTTGGCGTAGTTCAGTTTCGCTCATCGCGCTGTTCGGCTTCGCACTGATGTTCGCTAGGATGCCTTGCGCCATAGGGACCAGTATGGGCGTGAAGTTAATTTTTGGGTGGACATCTATTGTTTGGCACATTTTACGAATATTCTGCTTGATTTCTGGGATGTGGCGGTGAGTCCCACCAACCGAATACGCTTTAGCATTCTCGAAGGCGTTCAGCGCGAGCAGGTGTGGCTTCATGCTCTTACCTGCGCCAGAGTATCCCACTGCGAGGACCGCGACTAAGTCCTCAAGATTAATAAGACCCTGCGACACCAATGGCTGAAGACCTAGAGTGACCGCGGTCACATTGCACCCCGCGACTGCGATACGTTTGGCACCCCGAAGTCGTTCTCTCTGCGTACCGTTGGCCGTTCTCAGTTCGGGCAGCCCATACACATATGGTTCAGAAAATGGCGTTCCGTAGAACTTGACCCAGTCCGCTTCAGATTCTAGGCGGTGGTCTGCGCCGACGTCGACAATCAGTCCGTTGAAACCTTGCGCCTCCAGTTCGTGGGTCACTGCTCCAGACTTTGCGTGAGGCAACGCGAGGAATACAACATCACTTTTCACTAGTTCGTCAACGGCAAGTGATTCAATTTTCCTGTCCGCGAGTTCAATTAGACCTGGATGGTGCTCAGATAGGAGAGTCCCCGCAGATGAATTGGCGACCAGATTAGATATTTCTACCTGCTCGTGCTGCAAAAGTATACGCAAGATTTGCCCACCAGCAACACCGGTGGCTCCGACAACACTAACTTTATACGTTACATCTGGACTATAGCACAACAGTATGTCAAATTGGCGCATACATATGATTCATCACGTGAATTGAAGTGTCAGTCATACCATTACAGATCCTCGGATGAGGCCAAGGATGACACTAGGGAGAGGATGTCAGTCTTGAGGCTTGTCCCACGCTGCACTGAATCCAGTGCCTTGAATTCGCGGTTTCACCCACCTGCACCAATTTGACATACTGTTGTTCAATACTACTGATATGGATAATATGGTGTTAATATGGGTGGCAGCAATTGTCATCGCGGTGGTTGTTGCGTTGGTGGTGGTTAATAAGAGCCACAAATCAGCAGGTGCAGATAAAGAGGCACTTAAAGTTGTTGACAAAATGAAGGCGCAGAAACTCAAGAAGTCTGGTCAGCTTGCGGACAGGCTTTATGAACTAGATCTAGGCTCTGCCCTGGCGGAAAGGGTGGTCACACACGTTAACCAAGGTGAGCGGGTTGAAGCCGTCCTAGAGGGCATGATACCAAAAGGAGAGTTGAAGTCCAGCAAGAAGCCTACTGCGATTATGTTCGTGGGTGTTAATGGAGTCGGAAAGACTACGACTGTAGGGAAAATAGCGAACCTGCTGGCGAAAGAAGGAAACTCAGTAGTGTTGGCGGCGGCGGACACTTTCCGTGCAGCAGCGAGCGAACAGCTTGAAGTGTGGAAGAACCGAGCAAACTCAAAGTCAAAAGGCAGTGTAGAGTTAGTGACCGCCGAAAAGGAGGGGCAAGACCCGGCGTCAGTTGCATTTAAGGCAAGCGAGGTGGCAGTGAGTTCAGGTGCGGACTTCTTGTTAATTGACACTGCGGGGCGGCAACAAACCAGCAAGAACTTAATGGACGAACTCGCGAAGATACAGCGCGTGGTTGAGAAGAACACAGCGATTGACGAGGTGTTGCTAGTGATTGACTCTACTTCAGGGCAGATAGCATTGCAACAAGCGGAGAAGTTTAATGAGATTGTTAATGTTTCCGCACTAGTGGTCACTAAACTTGACGGCTCGACTAAAGGGGGCATTCTGATTGCAGTGGCAGATAGGCTCAAAGTTCCAGTGTATTTTATTGGTGTAGGCGAAGGCGTTGATGATATTGAGCATTTTGACGCGAAGAAATTCGTGGAGGGGTTATAGATGAACCGACTGCTGATAATGCGCCATTCTAAAGCGGAGCCATCGGGGATTGCAGTGGACTTTGAACGTGAACTGACTCCGAGCGGGCGGAAAAAAGCAATAAACGCCTGCAAGAAACTGACTAAAAAGGGGTGCGCAGTGGACTTTATACTTTCGTCTTCGGCATTGCGCGCCAAGCAGACTGCGGAAATTGTCAGGGATCATTTCGGAGTGCTTAACGATATCATTTTTGACGAGGAGTTGTATTACATTTCTGCTGCCGAACTAGTCGAATATGTCCAAGAAATACCGCTAGCACTAAAAAAAATGGGTAAGGAGTATTCTTCAAGGGCAGGTGTAGATAATTTTTCAGTCATGATCGTCGGTCATGAGCCCGCAGTGTCGGGTGCGGCATACAAACTTCTCGACAATTCTGCGAAAATAAAACCTGAAGTTGGGTTTGGGCTGTCGACTGCGAATATTGTGAATATGAAGTCGGAGTTACCTTGGGAAGAGTGGACTCCAGAGAGCATTCAGAAGGCGAACATTATACACGTTGAGTGCTAGTCGCTAGCGCGCGGGGCCCTGAGACGCACTGTCCGCTCTGCCATGTCATTCTTGAGCTTGTCCGTCCCATGTCATCCCTCGGCATAAAGCCAAGGGCAGGCGCGGGCTTGTCCGTCCCATGTCATTCTTGGGCTTGTCCCGAGAATCCACGCTAATCGCTCGATTTTCTGCGTTTGTCGCCAAAAATATACAACAAGTTGTCCATTGTGGCTCGTAAACTTGA
>JAISRT010000007.1 GCA_031273495.1 Candidatus Ancillula kalotermitis
CTTAATGAGTGCTTTAGCACGAATTTAGGAGCGCAATCGTCATTTTTTGATAGAAAAATTTCTTAGAGTTAAAGGCTACGAATTTAGAGAGAATGCAAAACGGAACCGTGACGATAAACTACCGCGGGAGAGGTTGCGACGCGGAGGGGCACACCGCGCCAATATGGATCCTCGGGACAAGCCCGCGCCTGCCCTTGGCTTTATGCCGAGGGATGACATGGGACGGACAAGCCCAAGGGTGACACTAGAGGGCGTAATGAGAGCGCGGAGTGGTCGAACTAGATCTGACGAATTCAGTACGCAGGGCGGCGTGCTATACTATTGATGTGAGTGAAAAGATTTTTGTGCCAGGTCGGTTGTGCTTGTTCGGTGAGCACAGCGATTGGGCTGGACTGTATAAAACGATTAATCCTGAGATTCGGACAGGACGCGCTATCGTTGTGCCTACTAATGAGGGTATCTACGCAAACTACGCTACGGTCGACTCCGAAAATGGGGTGCATAAACTCTACGTTAACTCTCTCGGGCAGACGCTGGAAGTGGACATCGAAAAGGACGCGCTAAGAAGTGTTATAGAGTCCGACCAATTCTGGCAGTATGTCGCGGGGACTACACTAGATATATTACACCATTATGGAAAGTTCATCAACAGCAGTGTTAAAATCGATATTACTGAGATGACCTTACCGTTAAAGTCAGGGCTGTCATCATCCGCGTCAATTTGCGTGCTAGTTGCCGAAGTGTTCAGGAACCTATTCGGGATAACTGACAGGCACGGTAACCTGCTTGACAACCGCGACATCATGGAGATTGCGTATCGCGGCGAAAGGAACACTGAGTCGCGGTGTGGCCGCCTAGACCAAGCACTTGTTTTCCGCAAGCCAGTGCTAATCAAGTTCGAGAATGAGGACATCACAGCGCGCGATTTTGAAATTTCGAAACCGATGCACTTCGTCTACGCGAACCTCAACGCTGAAAAGGACACCAAGAAAATCCTTGCAGACCTTAATGATGCTTACCCATGGGCGGACAATGAAATTTCTAGAGGTGTCCAATACGGACTCGGGAAGAGCAATAAAGAAGTTGTATCTGCCGCGGTTGACGCCTTAAAACATGCAGAAGTGGAAAAGATTGGCCAGACGATGAAACTCGCACAGGAGCGCTTTGACCAGTTTGTTGCACCTGCATCCTCTGAACTCGTTGCGCCGAAGTTGCATGAAGTGCTCAATGACCCGAAAATCTACGAGTTCTGTTATGGTGCGAAAGGGGTGGGATCGCAGGGTGACGGCTCAATTCAGTTCATCGCGAAGGACCTAGATTCTCAGCAGAAGTTGGTTGAATACCTTAACTCAATCGGACTTGATGCGCATGAGTTGAACCTCTTCAAGTCAGCACCTAGAATCCGCAAGGCGATTATCTCCGTGGCTGGGTATGGGACGCGAATGTTTCCTCTCACAAAGGCCGTCAACAAGGAGTTTTTGCCGATAATCGTGGACGGTATTGCGGTCCCTGCGATAGTGGTTTTGCTTCATGAGTTGCTCCAGACTTCGGTCGAGCGTGTCTGCATTGTAGCGAACCTACAGGGCATCAAAATGTATTCAGACTTCTTTAAGACACCAGTTCTCGAGGACAACTATAAGAAACTTCCCGACGACCGCAAGAAGTGGGCAAGAATTATTCGCAACATCGCTACTCGTCTAGATTTTGTGCAGATGAACGAGGAGGTGTCCTTTGGATGGTCTGTGAACGCTGCGAGAGTTTGGACCAATAATGAGCCCACGCTGCTCTGTCTAGGTGACCAAGTGTATAAAAGTGCTAGTGATATATCAACAACTCAACAGTTTCTTGATGCTTTTGCCTCAGTTGCGGTTTCAGACGAGGTGACGAACCCGATTTTAGCGATTGACGAGGTGGACCCGCAAGAAGTTACGCCATACGGTATTCTGGCGGGTGACTTTGACAAGGAGAGT
This sequence comes from Candidatus Ancillula kalotermitis, assembly GCA_031273495.1. Lineage (GTDB taxonomy): Bacteria > Actinomycetota > Actinomycetes > Actinomycetales > Bifidobacteriaceae > Ancillula > Ancillula kalotermitis. Next base: position 1,971 of record JAISRT010000007.1, read on the forward strand.
CGAATTCTGGATGTAAAACAATTCATTGAGAAGCCAAGCGTTGAAGTGGCACGCGAAAAATTGCTCAACTCCGAAGGCAAATGTTTCAGGGTTTTCGGGCAATACATATTGACACCTGAAGTGTTTGAGCGGCTTGCCGAGAATGAGTATCAGATAACCGAAACGTTCGCATCGTTTTTGGAGGACGGCCGTCTGCGTGCATTCAAGCCTATCTCTGAGATGTTTGATTTGGGGTCGCCTGCAGCTTATAGAGAAACGGTAGGTGTTGACTTTAAGTAAGTGCTAATTGTCCAGAAGTTTGGTGGTTCCTCGGTGTCGGACGCGGAACATATTCTTCGCGTTGCCAATCGGATAGTTCAAACCGTGAAGGCGGGGAACCAGGTTGTGGCAGTAGTTTCGGCGATGGGGGACACCACCGACGAGTTGATTGACTTGTCGACGCAGATCACCAAGTCTCCTCCAAGTCGTGAAATGGACATACTACTGACTGCGGGGGAGCGTATTTCGATGTCCCTGCTCGCGATGGCAATAAATGAACTTGGTGTTAATGCGAAGAGTTTCACTGGGCAGCAGGCGGGGATAGAGACCACTGAAAAATACGGGCGCGCTCACATTTCCGGGGTTGTCCCTGACCGTATTATGAAGACGCTTGATGCGGGCGGTGTTGCTGTGGTGGCTGGTTTTCAGGGTGTCCATCGCAAAACTAATGACGTGACGACGCTCGGACGTGGTGGCTCGGACACAACTGCTGTTGCAATTGCCGCTGCACTGAATGCTGACGTGTGTGAGATATATTCGGATGTGGATGGCGTTTTCACTGCGGATCCGCGCGTTGTGAAGACTGCACGCAAAATGAAGGCAGTTACTTATGAAGAGATGCTTGAGTTGGCTGCGAGTGGTGCTAAAATATTGGCACTGCGCTGCGTGGAGTATGCGAGGCGTTTTGGGGTGAAGATACACGTGCGTTCTAGTTTTTCGGACAATGAGGGGACGTTTATTTGTGATGAACACGAAGTTGGGAGGATAATGAAAGAGCAAGATTTGGAGGCACCGATTATTTCGGGTGTGGCGCATGATTCGTCGGAGAGTATGATTTCACTTGTGGGGCTGCCAGATGTTCCAGGTATAGCGGCGAAGATTTTTGACGAAGTTGCCAAGCATGGGATTAACGTCGACATGATAGTGCAGAATATCTCCAAAAGTGTTTCTGGGAGGAGTGACATTTCATTCACTTTGCCGCAGTCACAAGCAGAATTAGGCGCGAGGACTTTGCTCGAAGTGTCTAGGGAGTTGGGTGGGCCTGAGGTTCACCTTGAGCACAATGTCGGCAAGTTGAGTTTAATCGGAGCTGGTATGAAGACTAATCCTGGCGTTTCAGCTCGTTTTTTCTCGGCACTAAATGACGCTGGTGTCAATGTCGAGATGATTTCAACTTCCGAGATACGCATTTCGGTGGTAGTTTCACTAGACGACTTAGACCGCGCTGTTAAGGCCTTACACACTGCGTTCGAGCTTGATTCTGTCGAAGATGAGGCAGTAGTGTATGGTGGCACAGGACGCTAGTTTTTGTTGCAGGGGAGTTTTTACAGATGCCTAGATAGGGGGGTATTATGGCGCAAATGGATAAGTCAACACGCAATGTGATGATGGACATGCCTATTGTTGATGCGCGTGTAGTCGAGTTCTTGCGTGATGGGCAGCGCCAGCTTATTGGTGAGCTTCGTAATATACAACTTTACGCATTTGAGAGGAAAATGCCGATTATTCCGCACGAGACCGCGAAGTTCCTTCAGTTTCTGATGAGTGTCCTTGCTCCGAAAAGAGTTCTTGAGGTGGGCACCGCGATAGGTTTTTCAGCAGGACTGATGGCGCTTTCTGCACCTGATGCCAACATTACGACTATTGACCGCTACGGCTTGATGATTGAGCGCGCGAAAGAGAACTTCAAAAAACTTGGCGTGCTAGACCGCGTAACGCTTCTGGAGGGTGACGCTGAGAATTTACTTCCCGAAATGCTCGAGAATGATTGTTCGCGTTTCGACTTCATATTTCTAGACTGCGCGAAAAGCAAATATATCGAATTTCTGCCACTCTGCCTCAAGTTGCTGTCTAGTGATGGTGCAATAATGATTGATGATATTTTCCAGGGTGGCACTATTTTTGATGATGAGTCTGAAGTTCGCCACAACCGCCGCAAGATTTATGAGGGGCTGAACGCTCTGTTGCGTGAAGTCAACGCACGCACTGACCTAATTTCTACCGCACTGCCCCTCGGGGACGGAGTGTTATTGATCAAGAAGTCCGGGTTGACGGGTTAGTGCTATACTACAGACATGACTATTGATGAAGTAAAAGATAAAGTGCGGTGGGTTTACCCTCAGGGCAATGTTGTCTACGATGCTTTACTTTATCCGGACTTAGAGGAAGATCGCATTAAGTTGCATATAATTGAAGATGTCTGGTTGACGCATGGATTTTTCGTAGATAAACTTCGCAAACTTATTTTTTCTAGAACATTAAATCTTAAGACGAATGGATATTTGAGAGATAGTTTCTTGGCAAAAATGCTTCTTAGGCAGTCTACTTTTGCGGATGCAGAACATATCTATCTCTATTTTGCAAACTCTTTGATAAAACAAGTACCCGTATTCTTTTCTAAGCATATCTTGTTATACACTTCACGCATTAATCAAATGTTCTTCTTTGGGGATTCGTATGAAGTAATGATTTTGCATTCTCCACACAATTCTCTTGGCTTTGAACGCGCTAGGGAGATTCTGAGCAGTCTTAAATATATTTTCAGTTACAATATTGGTGAATGCAAAGAACTCGGATATCGATATTACGGTGGCTACCATGTATTAAAACAAGTGGAGCGTGATGCTATTAAAAATGCTAACAATCCTTCGAATAGTAAGAGCAGAAGAGATTTTTGCCTTTTTCAATCTGGCTCGACTCCTGGCACTGCGAAATTCGACATCCCTAATGCTATTCTGAAACAAAATCTTAAACGCTCTCAATCTGAGCGCCTTACTTATTTCTTCCAGTCTGGTGGTGATTTAGAACAATATAACAATGTCGAACTATCAGAAAACTATATTCAAGAAAATATGCTTAAGAAAAATCAATCAAATTGCATTATTAGTTTTGTTGGTGGTACTGAGAAATCTCAATATATGCCGGCATCTGGATTGCAAGCCATCATCTACAATAAGAAACTTTTAACAAATTCACAACTTCTAAAAAATCTCAAGTGTTATGACCCACGCTGGATAAAAGTTATCGAAGATCCATCCCAAGTTGACGACGCATTATTAGACTGGATGAAAAAGGTTGAAGATGTCCATTACGAGAACACTGAAGAAGTCCGGGTTGACGGGTTAGTGCCTATGGTTGCTGAGGCCTATATGGAGAATTGTAGCGGGGGCAGGATTTGAACCTACGACCTTCGGGTTATGAGCCCGACGAGCTACCGAACTGCTCCAC
>JAISRT010000048.1 GCA_031273495.1 Candidatus Ancillula kalotermitis
CATGTCATTCTTGGGCTTGTCCCGAGAATCTACGCTAATCGCTCGATTTTCTGCGTTTGTCGCCAAAAATATACAACAAGTTGTCCATTGTGGCTCGTAAACTTGAAAATCTACGCTAACACTGGATGGACCCTCGGCATAAAGCCAAGGGTGACAGTAGAGGGCGCTGGTGTGTCCAATGGACCCTCGGCATAAAGCCAAGGGTGACAGTAAGGGGGTGGGAGCCAAGGGTGACACTAGAGGGCAGGATCCACTGCTGGTGCAGGTTACGCGAGTTTGCGCTCCAGTAGTTTGCTGAAGTGGCTGAGTGCGAAGCAGATGAAAAAGAAGAGCAAAATGATGAAACCGTAGATGTAAAACGCTGCGTTCGGGAACTCGAAGCGGTTCAAGTTGATGATAGAGTCTGCGACTTTTTTGACATCAAGGACCCCGATGAAATACACAATAGGTGTGGTCTTTATTATCCTGGTTATCAAGTTTACGGATGGCGGTATGACCCTCCTGAGCGTTTCGGGGAGCACTATCTTCAAGTTGAGCTGTAGTTTTGTGAGTCCTAACGACTTGCCCGCCTCAATTTGCCCAATGGCAACGCTAGATATTGCCGCGCGAACGATGTCCCCCATTTCCGCCACGCCCCAAAGTGAGAAAATGATGATTGAGCAGTCGATAGCACTGAGTGAGACACCGTTGATAGTGCTTAAACTGAAGTAGAAGACGAAAAGTAACACCATTTGTGGCATCAACCTAAAGAACTCAAGGTATACCTTGCACAAAATGCGGACCACTGCACGTTTACTCTTCATCAGAAAACCAAATGGGAACCCTAAAATGATTGCCAGAGCCGAAGATGACAGCGCGATGAAGAGAGTGGTACCGAAGCCCTCAACTAGCAGCCTCCAGAAGTTGTTGCCTTGCCCAAGTATCTCAAACAGTTCCATACGCCCTCCTGAGTCTTTTGTCAACAATCGTGATGCATATCGCCACAGGAATGAGTATCAACCCGTAAGCCGTGATTAATAATGTCAGCACCTCCGCAGTTTTGAAGTCCTGACCGATTAGCATTTTCGCCTGATACATCAAGTCAACGAGAGAAACTGCCGAGAACACCGAGGTCTCCTTCAAGAGAAAGATCAAGTTCGCACCAAGCAACGGGAAAGAATTTCGAATACTCTGCGGGAAAATGACACTGACGAAAATCCGCGGCGCAGTCATCCCCAGCGACTTACCAGCTTCAACCTGAGTGCGACAGACATGCTGAAAACCAGTGCGGAACGCCTCCGCCATATACCCGCCCCCGATGAACACCATGCCCCCGACTGCGCAAGCCTCAGGTGTAATCGTAATGCCAAGACCGTTAAGCCCGAAGAGCATGAAAAACAGCAGTATCACCAGCGGAATATTGCGCGACAACTCGATGTAGATGCCAGAAACCTGCGCAAGGATGTTGAACTTGTAGAACCTGAAAACCGCAACGAGCAGCCCGAGAGTCAGTGAACCTGTGATTCCGAAAAGAGCAAGGCGCAAAACCAGCAGCCCCGCCTCGACGAAAAGCGGGACACTGCCGGAAATGTACTCGAAATCCACTGGGTTACGGCCTCTGGAGTTCCTCTGGACTGATCAATAGGCTACTCTCGAACTCCGCTCCGTAGACAGGTGCAAGTGTCGTCTCGTAGGCAGTTTTGAAGAATCCGTTAGCAGTCTTCTCCTTAACGTCCGCGTCAATGGCAGCCAGAACTGTAGAATTACCCTTCGCCACGGCTGGTGCAATTAAATCTGCGCTTCCAATGGACGCTGCGCCAGGTGCAACTACGAACCCTTTTGTGTTCTTCACGAAGGCAAGTGCTTCAGTATTGTCAGTCAGCCAGAGGTCAGCCACACCTGTCGCCAATGCCTGCGTCGCGTCAGTATACTGCTCAAATTTCTGTGCCTTCGCTAGGATGTCAGGGTGGTTCTTCTTCAGGTATGTCTCAGCAGTAGTTCCCGTCACAATCGTCAACTTCTTGTCGCCAATTTCATCTAGACTAGCAACTGGAGAGTTTTCCCTGGACGCAAGACCAAGCGACACCTTCATATATGGGTAACTGTAATCCACTTTTTCTTTGCGTTCAGGGGTCACTGTGAAGTTTGCCAAAATGATGTCCACCTTACCCGACTCCAACGCCGACACCCGTGCAGCGGCATCTACTGGCACATATTCAACCTTAACGCCAAGCGCAGTTGCTAGCGCGTTGCCATAATCGATGTCATACCCCACATTTTTGCCGTCAGCATCAAGATATCCGAACGGTGACTTGTCGGTGAAGATGCCCACTTTTACGGTCCCCGACTGCTTAATTGCGTCGAGTGTCCTGAAAGTCTGTGCGTTCGGCTGAGCGACCTTGTCCTGAGGCTGGTCAGACCCACAACTTGTCAAGGACACCGCGAGAATCAGTGCAAGAAACGCGACCACTATCTTCATTATTTTACCACTATCTACTACTTTCATATTTCCTCCTTGTTTAGTGTTACTATCAGTATTGCACTACTCAAGATCATATTGGTTACCGAAAACGACAACTTTGGGGAAATCCACGCGCGATGTTTTAGGAAAAATGTGTGTTTCTACATAAAATTCATTTGTTTTATGTGCTACACTGTGTTAATGTATATATCTAACTCTCTGCACTCGGAATTTGAAAAGCGGTTCGTGAAGGCGTTCAAAAAGAATGATGTCCTACAGATTTCGGGGCCAAGCAAGTCTGGTAAAACTCATTTAGTCGTAGAGTTCCTGAAAGAGATGCCATTTGACGACGTGTTGTTCTTGAGCGGTAACTCGATGCTGGACAAGATCGTCCTGATGAATAATGATTCTCTCGAGTTGGCGCAGTTGATTAAGAACCGACGGGTTATTCTGATTGATGATGCCCATAGAATACCGCGGCTCGACAGCACCCTTAAGACATTACGCGAACTGTCGTCTACACTGAAAATCGTGACAATTTACTCCACTAGAGCAATTGATGACCGTAAACAACTCCGAATATACCCCATCGGGTTCAATGCTATCTCTGCAATGTTTCCCTCGACACCAGACATCGACCTACTTAACGAGTCGCTAGTCTACGGGTCGCTCCCCGAAATCCTCGCGGCACCGTCCTACTCGGAGAAACGGCGTATACTGGAGCGAATCAACCATATGGACATGCTCAAAGATGTGTTTGACCTTGAGAAAATCAGTAACTCGAAGGCGTTAATGGACCTACTGTATTTCATCGCCAACAATATCAACAGGTCACTTTCTATAAATGAGATCGCAGAGCAACTTGGCGTTAACCCACGGACAGTCAAGCGGTATATTCAGATACTCGAGGACCACTACATTATTCACGAGCACAAAGCCTTCAAGAAAAAGCTCAAGAACGAGGTGCAGTCATTCTCAAGATACTACTTTTACGACCTGGGGATCCGCAACTCGATGCTCAGAATGTTCAACCCACTAAGTATGCGCAATGATGTCGAAGAGCTATGGGCGAACTGGTTAATAATTGAGCGGCATAAAGTGCAGGAGTTGACTGGTGTTTCACATGTGCTTGACTTTGAGTCATACTTCTGGGAGACTTGGCAGAAGCATTATATTGACCTACTCGAAGTTGACCGCAGGAGCGACGAAACCAGTAGTTTGCGTGCCTACAAGTTTGGGTTCAACAACATCTTGAAGCGCAACCAGAACGCACCCTCAGTGTTCCAGAAGAACTACCCGACAGCGCAGTTTACAGTAGTAACACCGCAGAATTTCAAGGACTTTTTAACACTAGACATAGTCGGAATGCTACCTCACCAATATTCAATTTAACTTTTTGGCAACGTTGTGCTACACTAGCAAAAGCAGGAAAGGAAAATGAATGAAAGTTAAGCCTTCTGTAAAGAAGATTTGCGAAAAGTGCCGCGTGATTCGTCGCAGTGGTGTAGTTCGTATTATCTGTGAAAACCCGCGCCATAAGCAGCGCCAGGGTTAAGAAAGCCGGTTGTTCGAGCATGCGGGGGATTCAATCAGCCCCGCCCTTTTAAGGATGACAACTGGGAAGACTGGTTGAAGAGACAAGGAGAAATATATGGCTCGTCTAATTGGGGTAGACCTCCCAAACGAGAAGCGACTTGAAATCGCATTGACCTATATCTATGGCGTTGGTCGTTCAAGAGCAGCGCAGGCGTTAAGTGAAACAGGGGTTAGCCCCGACATCCGTTCGAAGGATTTGTCCGAAGAGGATTTGATTAAGCTGCGTGACTGGCTTGAGAATGATGCGACTGAAACTGACCGTAAACTAGAGGGTGACCTACGTCGTGAGGTTCAAGCAAACATTAAGCGCAAAGTCGAAATCGGAAGTTATCAAGGTTTGCGTCACCGTCGCGGATTGCCAGTGCATGGACAGCGCACGAAGACTAACGCACGTACTCGTAAGGGACGCAAGAAGACTGTCGCTGGGAAGAAGAAGTAGGGGGAAAAATGGCTGCAAAAGTTAATGTAAAAGCTAAGAAAAAGGTTAAGAAGAATATACCTGTAGGTCAGGCACACATCAAGTCTACTTTCAACAACACGATTATCACGATCACCGATACACAAGGTGCCGTCATTGCGTGGGCAAGTGGGGGACATGTGGGCTTCAAGGGTAGTCGTAAATCTACACCTTACGCTGCTGGAATTGCTGCTGAGAATGCTGCACAAAAGGCTGTCGAGAATGGTGTTCAGAAAGTTGACGTTTTCGTTAAGGGTCCAGGGGGTGGGCGCGAAACTGCGATCCGTTCTCTCACGACTGCTGGATTGGAAGTGACTTCGATTACCGATGTTTCCCCAATCGCACACAACGGTTGCCGTCCACCAAAGCGTCGCCGTGTATAATTGTAGCCCTGATTTCGGGGTGATCCACAATTGAATAGAATTTAGAGTGACTAATCAGAAAGGAAAATATGTTAATAACTCAAAGACCAACAATCAACAAGACTCAGGTATCGGATACTCGCTACAAGTTCACAATCGAACCACTTCAACCTGGTTTCGGCTACACTTTAGGGAATTCACTGCGCCGTGCTCTGCTAAGCTCAATTCCTGGTGCTGCAGTTTCGTCAATAAAGATTGATGGCGTTGACCACGAGTTTGCTGTGAAAGATGGCGTCAAAGAGGATGTTGTTGAGATAGTCCTGAACATTAAGAACCTCGTTATTTCGTCGGAAGTTGACGACACAGTAGTCGCGTATATTAAGAAAGACAAACCTGGCGAGATTACCGCGGCTGACATTACAGTTCCCGCAGGTGTTGAGGTCCATAATAAGGATTTGCACATCGCTACGCTTTCTAAGGGCACATTTGTTGCTGAGATGAGCATTGAGCGCGGGCGTGGGTATGTTTCGGCGGACGAGAATAAGAAGCTGATTAACCGTGCGGAAGTTGGACGCATCGCTATCGACTCGATCTACTCCCCAGTGCTCAAGGTGTCCTACTCTGTCGATGCAACACGCGTCGGCGAGCACACCAATTTTGACAAGTTGACCGTTGACGTGACGACTAAGCCGTCTATTTCGCCAGTTGATGCAGTTGCAAGTGCTGGTGCTACACTAGTTGAACTTTTCGGGCTTGTTAACTCATTGAACATGGAGGCAGAAGGGCTAGAAGTTGCATACCAGAACGATGTTTTCGGTGACTTCTTGACATCAACTGCAGGCACGGAAGCAGTATCTGAATCAATCGAGGTTCTGAACATTGGGCAGAGGGCAAAGAATATTTTGTCTAGAAATGAAATTGCTACTGTTGACCAGCTAGTATCCTTGACCAAGAGAGAACTACTACTTCTTGACTCGATGGGTAAGACTTCTGTAGCGGAGATTGAAGCGGCATTAGACGAAGTTGGCAAGGCTTTAGCACCAGGAAAATAGGGTTCAGGACAGGAATAGGAGAATAAATTATGGTTACACCAACTAAAGGGGCACGTTTAGGCTCAAGTGCGTCACATGAGAAGTTGATTTTGGCGAATCTTTGTCAGTCACTTTACGAGCACGGGCAGATTAAGACTACTTACACTCGCGCGAAGAGAATGCAACCGCTAGCCGAGCGCCTTATCACAATCGCAAAGAAGCAGACCTTGGCAGCGCATCGTCAAATACTACGGACACTTCGTGACAAGTCAGTTGTGCATGAGTTGATGACTAGTATTGCAGAGCAGTTTGCCGAGCGTGAAGGTGGCTACACTCGTATCACGCGCACTGAGAGACGCCAGGGTGACCAGGCAGAGATGGCAATCATCGAATTGGTGTCTGAGCCACTGGTCAAGAAAGCGTCAAGCAAGAAGACTAAGCCCGCTGCGAAGGTTACTGACGAACCAGCTGCACCTCAAAAAACCGAGGAAACTGCGCAGGAAGAAAAGCCAGTAGTGGCTGACGAAAAGGCACCAGAAGTTGCTGAAGCCGAGGCAGTAGTAGCTGACGAAAAGCCAGTAGAAACACCTGCTGAAGAGGTAGTAGAAAAGGCTGAGACCGAGGACAAAGCGTAACGACTCCTGTTGGGGACGGCAAGTTGATGATAAATGCTTAGCACTGTAGTCACTGTAATATTTGTTGTGCTTGGCATAATTGTTAGCGTTGCGCTGCACGAACTGGGGCATTTTATTCCCGCCAAACTGTTCGGTGTGCCCGCGACTGAGTATTTTGTGGGGTTCGGGCCCAAGTTGTTCTCGAAACGGCGCGGTGAGACTGAATATGGGGTTAAGGCAATCTTGCTCGGTGGTTACACGCGAATTGAGGGTATGTTCCCGCCTAAGCCTGCGGGGCGTGTAGACAAACATTTCAAGGCACAAATCGAGGCAGCACGCGAGGAGTCCGAGAAGGGTATGCAAGGTTTCGACGAGAAGAGGGCATTCTACAACCTCAGCAGCCCGAAGAAACTCACAGTTATGATGGGTGGGACTTTAACCAATCTTGTCCTTGGGTTTGTCTGCTTCTTAATCGCATTCAGCTTGATTGGCGCACGCGTCCCGTCGCTAGAAATTGCCGCAGTAGCCCCAGAGTCCCCGGCTGCGGTTGCTGGCATTGAGGTGGGTGACCGTATTGAAGCCGTGAATGACGAAGCGGTCGAAAATTGGGGTGCCGCACAGGCGAAAATCGCAAACTCTACGGGAAGTGTGACTCTCGAGCTGCAAAATGACGCGGAGCACGAAACAAAAACCGTGCAGATTGAGCCGTCGGGGGAGCAGGGTAGCAGGAAAATTGGCATCCAGGCAGGGCTTGAAACTAGGCGGCTCGGAGTGCTGGAGACAGTGCAGCTTACACTAGAAAATTCACTCGCCACAGTCAACGCCATTACCATGATTCCAGTCGAACTATTTAACACCACGCTTCAACTAGTCACTGGGGACACGGGGTCTAAACGCAACTTGATGTCAGTTATCGGACTTGGGCAAGTCGCCGTGGCAGCAGATAATAACACAGTAGATTTGTGGGCGAAGGTGGGTAATATCCTGTCAATTCTGGGCTCGCTGAACATCGCGCTTTTCGTGTTCAACCTCGTGCCGCTGCTCCCTCTCGACGGCGGGCACAGTGCGAACGCTATTTATGAAGGCCTAAAGCGCAGTTGGTTTAAGTTGCGCAAGAAACCACGTCCTGCTCCGAGTGACTTGGCGCGCTCGATGCCTGTTGCGAACGTTGTGTTCGTGTTGCTCATCTTCATGTTCGTCATTATGGCAGTCGCCGACTTGGTCCACCCGCTCGTTTAGCGCTATTCTTGGGCGTGTCCGTCCCTTCGTGGACCCTCGGCATAAAGCCAAGGGTGACACTAGAGGGGTCCGTCCCATGTCATTCTTGAGCTTGACGTCCCATGTCATTCTTGGGCTTGTCCCGAGAATCCACTAACGCGGTGTGTCCAATGGACCCTCGGCATAAAGCCAAGGGTGACAGTAAGGGGCGTAGTGTGTCCAATGGACCCTCGGCATAAAGCCAAGGGTGACGGGGTGGGACAAGGCGGTGGGGTGCAGGGTGGGTAATGTGCTAGAATAGGGGTATATGTTCATCAAGAAGGTTAAGAACCGCGAGGGGAAAGTATACTACTCAATCGGTCAGAACTACAGGCAGAACGGCAAAATCAAGTATCAGAAGCTCAAGACTATCGGACGCAGTGACATTCTCGCCTTGCAACACCAGGACGTGGACCAATACTGCCAAGATATGCTCGCGGAGCTCCACGCGAAACAGTGTGACACTCCGGACATCTCGACCCGCGTCAAAAACCGCGCGCGAAAAGGTGTCCAGAACGCGAACGAACGAAAAAATGCCGGCTACCTCATCCTTGACAGTGTCTATAAGAGGCTCAACATCCCGAAAAAGGTCAAAAAGTATTCGAAGAAGCGCAACTACAAATACGACCTCAACAAAATACTCAAGCTACTGGTGTTTTCGCGCATCCTAGACCCGCGGTCAAAACTCGCAGCGTGCGGCCTCCAGAAAGAACTGTTTGGACACTGGAACCTGGAATACAACGACATTATGCGTGGGCTTAAGCACATCAAAAGGGTCAAGGAAGACCTACAACTCAGTATGCATAAGGCGATCAAGGCGTGGGTCGGGCGTAACGCGGAGTTAGTGTTCTACGATGTGACGAGCTACCACTTCAAGGGTGACTCGAACGGTTGTGGAATTCGCTACGCTCATTCTGATTGCGCTAAAGCGCTGGATCCTCGGGACAAGCCCAAGGATGACATGCCATTAACAAACCGCAAGGATGACATGGCATCAACAAGCCCCAAGGATGACATGGCATTAACAAACCCCAAGGATGACATGCCATTAACAAACCGCAAGGATGACATGGCATCAACAAGCCCCAAGGATGACACCAAAGGGCAAAAAAACAGCGGGCGTGACGTGAATATGGGCATATTTATGGACTCTAACGGCATTCCGATAAGCTATCAAATATTCGACCCAGACATCGCCTACAGTAGCGACTATATTAAGGGTGTTGAGCAGATTAAGCAGCAGTTTGGCATTTCTAAAATTGTGACCGTCGCCGACAAGACGTTCAGTTCGAAGAGCGCTCGTGCAGATGCCCTTAAGAGAGGTGACGGCTACTTGGTCTCGCGCAAGTTCAAGGGGGTCAAGGGGTCGAAAAAAGTGGTGCAAGCGTTCGTGATGAGCAGTGACAACTGGGAGTATTCGAGTGACCTAAGCTTCGCGAAGAAGTCAATGATCCGAGAGCGCAAACTGGAAAACGGCGAAACCGTGCAAGAAAAAGTGCTGATAACTTGGCGTGAAAAGGACGCACTGCACAAGCGAAACCGGCGTGGTGAGACTATTGAATGCAAAAATCCGCTGCGGGACCCCAAAAAGTTCCGAATAGTTGCACGCAAGGGCGGTAAAAAGTATCAGAAACTCGTCTGCGAGAACCGAAAAACTGGTGAAATACTGCGTGCGAGTCCGTATATTGGGCTGAACACTGAGCTCCTCGAGTTTGACGAACTTTTCGACGGTATGAACCTGATGCTAAGTAGCGAAATTAGTATGAGTGACGATGATATGATTAAGGCGTATCGGCAGTTGGACCGCATCGAGGACTGCTTCAAGATTACAAAGACCAAGTTGAACGCGGGTGTGGTATATTTAAGCAGTCGCACCCATATCGAAGCACACTTCCTCAGCTGTTTCATCGCCCTAGTCCTGGTAAAAATACTGCAGCACAGGCTCAATAACGAGTATTCCGCTGGGAAAATCATCGAGGCAATTAAAAGCATCAAGGTTACCCACTGCTCTGGGATGTATTACTCAATCGAGGGCAATGACAACGCTACTGCGATACTTGAAAGGTTGGGCCATGACTGGTCGCAGGAAATCAAGGACATCAAGGAGATTAAGGCGCTGGGCAAGTAATCGTATCACTACACGACAATTTCCATTTTAGCCCGTAGTTTAGGGCGCAACGCGGTATTAGGTGATAAAGAATGTTAAAAATCTACATCAGGCTCCGTATTTGCACTTTTTTGCGCTGCACTTGTGGTATAATAATGGTGTTCTTAGGGTGTCCTGGAACGGAAAGGAAGAAATGGAAAAATTGTCTCAAATGCAGGTGAAGTTCTTATCTACACTAAAGTCGGGGGCGCTACTTGCCCTAGTTGTTGTCCTTGGCGTCAGCCTAACCAGTTGTGGAGAGGATCCTTCAAATAAGAGTGCAGGCGAGGCAGGAATCTCCGGAAACTTCGCTGCGTCTGGCGCTTCATCTCAGAAGAGTGCTGTAGATGCGTGGGTTGCAAGTTTCGGCTCCGAGAACCCTGACGCAAAAATTAGCTACGACCCGAAGGGCTCTGGAGGCGGTAGGAAGGATTTAGGTGCAGGTGCGGTTCTATTCGCGGGCACAGATTCACCACTGAAAGACCAGGAAATTTCGGACGCAGCGACTGGCGGGTGCCAAGGTGGCAGTGCTTTCGAAGTTCCAGTGTATGTTAGCCCAATTGCAGTAGTGTTCAACCTTTCTGGTATAAACTCAATCAATCTGGACGCTAAAACCACCGCGAAGATTTTCTCGGGCGCAATAACTACTTGGAATGACGCAGCAATTACGGCGCTTAACCCTGGAGTCACACTTCCAGCAACCCAAATCACCCCAGTGCACCGTTCAGACGAGTCTGGAACTACTGAGAACTTCACGGACTACCTCTCGAAGGCTAGTCAAGGCGAATGGAGATTTCCGAAGTCTGGTTCATGGCCTATAGACGGCGGTCAAAGTGGCAAGGGTTCCTCTGGTATGTCGCAGATTGTCAACGCTGCTGAGGGAACTATTGGTTACGTGGATGAGTCGCAGGCTGGAAAACTAGGCAAAGTGTCGATCGGTGCGGACGGAGTATTCGTGGCACCTTCCGCGGCGGAGGCATCAAAAGCAGTGGCAGCGTCACCAATTCGTGAAGGCCTAAAGGACGGACGCGTCGTGGTTGACATCAAGCGTGATTTGACTGCTGACCAAGGTTACCCACTAGCGTTAATCTCGTATGACGCAGCTTGCACGTATTATAAAGACGTTAACAACTCGAAGTTCGTTAAGGCGTGGTTGAAATATATCACATCTGAGCAGGGTCAAGAAGTTGCACATAAGGAGACTGGTTCGGCACCTCTTCCAGAGTCGTTGAGGACAAAGATCAGCACTTCGATTGACGCAATCAAGTAGAAAAACAGGATGGGGTAGGGAGTAAATGCATAAGAGTTTCTTCGAGCGCCTGACCAAGTTTTCGGGAGCACTAATACTGGTTGTCTTGGTGGCAATCTTTGTGTTCCTGTTTGGTCAAGCACTCCCTGCACTCACCGCCTCCGAGCACTCTCTGAACGAGATTCCTTGGTTCGCTAATGCAGGAGTTCCCAGTGTCATTTCGTATGTCTTGCCACTGATTTTTGGCACTATACTGAGTTCCTTCCTGGCATTAGTAATTGCAGTCCCACTCGCGCTAGGCATTTCGCTTTTCATAGTGTTTTACGCGCCGAAGCATATCCGCCAACTGCTCGCTAATATTGTTGACCTGCTCGCGGCGATACCTTCTGTGATATACGGACTATGGGCGGTAGCGGTCTTGATGCCAATGCTCTTCCCAATCTACAGCATTTTCGGGTCCACTGCGAACCCACCGCGGGTGTTGATGACCGTGTCGATAGTGTTTGCTATAATGATACTACCGATTGTGAGCTCGTTAACGCGCGAGATGTTTGAAAAGGTGCCCGTCCCACTCAAGGAGGCGGCATTAGGACTTGGCGCGACGAAATGGGAGATGATTTCCACCGCAGTGCTACCTTTCGCGAAAAACGGCATCCTGTCATCAGTTATGCTCGGTTTAGGGCGTGCGCTTGGCGAAACGATGGCAGTGTTAATTATTCTGTCGCCTGGACGTGGGTTTAGCCTTGATGTTTTGTCATCAGGGGAGCACCAGACTATTGCGGGTAACATTGCGGCGCAGTTTCCAGAGGCGAACGGGCTGGGGGTTTCGGCACTGATTGAAACTGGTCTAGTGTTGTTCTTGATAACATTCCTTGTGAACCTGCTTTCTCGTAAAATATTGGAGCGGGGTGTTGTAAAATGAGTAATCGACGCGTCAAAAATGCCATAATGGGCACTCTAATTACGGCCTCCTTTTTGCTTGTGTTATTGCCGCTAGTTTCACTTCTCTGGACCGCCGTGTCGAGTGGTGCTGGTATGATTTCCGCAGATTTCTTGCAGCAGACTATGCGCGGTGTGGTAGGTGGTAAGCCTCCGTTCGGTGGAATCTATCATGCTATAATAGGGACATTATTGGTTACTCTAGGTGCTTGCTTAATCGCGGTCCCGGTTGGCATATTGACTGCGATATACTTGACCGAATACGCGAAACATAGTGCCAGCGACCAGCGGCTCGCCAAGTTAATCAACACTTTCACCGATGTTATGACTGGTATCCCTTCAATTGTAGCAGGACTATTCGCCTACGCCTCTTTTGCCATGATATTTGGGCCCACTGCAGTGTTCGGGTTTGTGGGGTCGCTCGCATTGGGAGTGTTGATGTTGCCTACTGTGATTCGTGGGAGTTCCGATATGCTCGAGCTCGTGCCTAATGAACTACGAGAAGCGGCACTAGGACTAGGTGTCTCGAAGACTAGAACGATATTTTCAGTAGTGCTGCCCAGTGCCTTTTCGGGGATAGTTACGACTGTCCTGCTGGGCATCGCGCGCGTGATTGGTGAAACTGCGCCTCTACTCGTGACGGTCGGGTCGCTGAGCTCGGTAAACACTAATCTCTTCAGTGGTAGAATGGAAACTCTACCCGTGTTCATTTACTCTGAATACTCGCAGGGCTTGGCAAATTGTGTTAACGCGGCGGCAGAAGTGTGTAGAGAGACTATCCATTACGATAGGGCATGGGGTGCTGCACTTGTGTTAATTGTGGTAGTGCTGTTATTGAACGTGATCAGCAAGATGATCCCGGTGTTGTTGAAGAAGAAGGAGCGGTAGTGGAAAATCAGGACGAGAGCAAGAAGGACAAGAAGAAGCACAAGAAGTTTTCGAAGTCGGAGCAGCATATCGAGGTCAAGAACCTTAACATCTATTATGGCGACTTTTTGGCAGTTGAGGACGTCAACATCTCGTTCAAGCCTAGGAATGTCACCGCGCTGATTGGACCTTCGGGGTGTGGCAAGTCGACTTTTCTGCGTTCTCTGAACCGTATGCATGAAGTCACACCAGGCGCAAGAATTACCGGGGAAGTGTTGCTAGACGGCAGAAACCTCTACGACAAGGATATTGACCCCTCGGATGTTCGCGCACATATCGGCATGGTGTTTCAGCGCCCGAACCCGTTCCCCACGATGTCTATTCGGCAGAATGTGCTGTCGGGTGCCAAGCTCTCTGGGCAGAAGATGTCAAAAGAGGAGGCGGACGAGCTCGTGAAACAGGCGTTGAGTGACGTTAACCTTTGGGAAGAGGTGAAGGACCGGCTTGACAAGTCTGCACTGGGGCTTTCCGGTGGGCAACAGCAGCGGTTGTGCATTGCGCGTGCCGTGGCAGTTTCGCCTGCGGTGATACTGATGGACGAGCCGTGTTCTGCGCTTGACCCTATCTCAACGAAGTCCATTGAGGAGTTAATCACCAAGCTCAAGAAGCAGTTTACTATTGTCATCGTGACGCATAATATGCAACAGGCACAGAGGGTTTCGGATAATGTGGCGTTCTTCAACATTGCGGGCACCGGGATGCCTGGTAAGCTCATCGAGACGGGCTCGACTAACAAAATATTTGACCACCCTGACGAGAAGGCTACTAAGGCGTATATCCACGGACGCTTTGGGTAGCGTGCCCACCCCGCGCCAGTAATGGATTCTCGGCATAAAGCCAAGAATGACACACAAACGCACTAACCCACTCATGTCATCCTTGGCTTTGCATTACTGTCATCCTTGGCTTTGCATTATTGTCATCCTTGGCTTTGCATTATTGTCATCCTTGGCTTTATGCCGAGGATCCATTGCACACCCCGCCACCCTGGACCCTCGGGACAAGCCCGCGCCTGCCCTTGGCTTTATGCCGAGGGGTGACACGGGACGGACACCGCCGCGCCGGGGGAGGGGGTGACCCGCGCAATTTAACACTCGCCAGCACATCTGCTATAATGTGACCATAAGACTACACGAACGACCGCGCGTAAAGATGTTCACCAGTGCAATTACAGTACTGGTGCTAGTTTTTGCGTTGTCCGTCGTCTCGAATGTCACGCTAACCCAAAACGCACACGCCACGGACTCCGACCCTGAGGTGACCGCCATGCAACAAGAGCAGGGAGCAGAAGGTGACGGTTTTGGAGATGCAACCCCAGACGACTCCCAGTCAGAGCCAAAAGAGGAGTCACCCCCCCCCCCCCCAGGCCTACGCATTCTGAACTGAGTGCGCAGGCCATCTCACCAGACACCTGCGGCAGTGGCAGTGACGGCACCGACATCTTCCCTGGAACAGGGACCCCAGACGACTCCTTCCTCATCAGCAACGCCAAGCAACTCGCGCAGTTCGCCTGCCTGGTGAATGACAGTACAACACATGACACCTACAGCGAGACTATAGGCGGTCT
>JAISRT010000051.1 GCA_031273495.1 Candidatus Ancillula kalotermitis
TCGTAGAATACTAGATAGGCAGACCTTCCTATGTTTTCGCAAATGGATTTATGCATAACAATCTGCAGTTCTTCTTGCAGATCATAAAAGTGATCAAGACTTCTCATGATATCGTTGTAACTGAAGTCCCAGTTGCCAAAAAGCTTATGCTGCATCTCGTTAATAGTATTTGCTTTACTATCGGGATACAGTACTCGACAAAATACTAGCAGTTGCATTACCTCATCAAGTGAATATTTGAATTTATGTGACTTCGAGTAGTTTTTGATGGCTTTAGTAATATCAAGTTCATCATAAATCTCTTGCAATGTTTTCCAGCCGATGTTTTTTGCCTCGTTACTTACTTTCTCGGAATCTAGATCGAGTGATACTTTAACAATGTTTTTAGTTTTGTTCAAATCATCAAATTCCCCTTTCGCATGCCTGCGCTTAAGATCCTGAAACTCTTCATCAGTTGTCTTCCCAAAGTACTTAAGCGTGCGTTGGCGTGATTTACCATCAATACGATAACCCTCACACAAAAATGTGTAAAATGTCCCCTCACGATTCTTTTTCTTACAAATATATGACATATCACCAGTATAGCACATATCTACCGTTTACAACGCATTTAACGCCGACAAAACGTAAAATTCTCGCGGTAAAATCAGATGAAACTCGGAAAACAGGTTAAACAAAGTGATAAAGTCGGGAGTGTAGCATACTCGCTAAGATTTCTTCGCCAAGGTGCAGGTCGTTGCGTGGATGTTCCGCAAGGCAAACTCAAGCGATTAAGTAAGCGTAAGTATCACCACTGTCAAAACGGCGTAAACGAGTACCGCTAACAACAGTTGTTTATTATTGAATATAACAATCACTGGATCAGCCGAAACGTTCTCATTCTCAAGAATTAGCATGTACTTTAGAAGAATAAAGAGCACAAACGGAATTGTAAAAACCATCGGAGAACCAGCAAGCGAAGAATCTAGTGTGAAACACCAGAATGAGTAGAAAATAAGACTGAGCACAAGTGACACAGATAGGCAACTCGAAAGAAATGAAACCGAATAATAGCGCAGAGATGGGCGAATTTCGACATCTTGTTCTTCCTGCAGTTTGAATTCGGAGAAACGCTTACTAAAAGCAAGAAACAGCGAGAATGAAAGTGCTGTAACCGCAAGCCACTTTGAAATCACGATGTCAGTCGCAAACCCACCCGCGTAGATACGTAAAACAAAGCCTAAAGCGATAATAAAGACGTCTACGATCTCGATGTGCTTCAGATAAAACGAGTACGCTATATTTAACAGAAGATATATAATTATTACAACGCAAGTTTTCCAGTTGATTGAGATGCTAAGCACAATTGCGCCAATCATTAGCAACACACAAAGAATCACTGCACTTGTTTTATTCACTGAGCCAACCGCAAGTGGGCGCGTACACTTGGCGGGGTGAAGTTTATCGACATCTACATCTACTAAATCATTCACAATATAAACCGCACTAGCGGCGAAGCAGAAAGCAATAAACATTAGAGCTTGGACTGAATATAACGAAGTATTAAAAAACTGGTGAGAGAAAAGCAGCGGTAATAAACAGAATATGTTCTTCAGCCAATTGCTAGGGCGCATCAAGCGAATTAGATTCATAAAGTAACTCCTACTATAATGGGAAGAAATGTGGTGACACTAAACAACAGAAAAAATACCGAATTCAAAATAAGTACAGCTCTAGAATCGCGACAAAGTGTGCGAATCGAAGTAGCGAGCAATACGTAGAAAAATACACTGAATAAAGGTGAATAAAGCATTTTTTCGGGACCACCATAACCAATTAGCCCTGCCAGGATAGTCCCAAAAAACAGTGCTGAAACACTACACTGCAACAATACATTTCGGTTCTGGGTTTGAAGCTGGCCACGTTTATACAGAATTGGCACTAAATATTTGACACTAGCACAACATACTATCGCAAGTACTAGCGTAACTAGTGTCAATCGCAATGCAGTCGAAGACATTCCGCCAAAGAAAACGTAGGAGAAACACATATCTAAATTCTCTAGCACATAATTCAAACTGACATTAATATTGGCATAACTCATCACCCAGAAATACGAAATAACAGCAAAAGTCAACAAAAATAAACAAAACACAACATATAATAACATTCTGCGTGTTTTTGTCAGAAATTGTAAGTATTTGATGTACTTTTTTAGTATTGGCGCAATAATTGGTAGCAGAATTGCGAAGCAGAACGGATTGGAGAAACCTGCAAATAAGTAAGCAATAATCACGCTTGCAGTAGAATAGCTTGAAACATAGAAGTAGAGCGCAGCAAGAGTGAGAAAAACAGATGCACTGTAAGTTTCGGGTGCAACTGAGAGTGGGTACATCAGATGCGAGAAAACTAGACCTAAAATTATAACTGTTGAAAGTGACTTAGTGAAGAAATGCTGTAGAATACGGAATAATAACAGACACATAAGTGAGTTAACTAACACCTGAGTGAACTGTGCAATAAAGAAGGTTACAACAGCATGTGAAATCGGAAAAGTCACGCCAAGGCTTAACAGCAAGTTGTATACAAAGTTTAGTGGCAAACTGAAAATTCCGTAGACGAGCCCGTTAATAAAATGCATTGAACCGTAAGCACCGAATAAGTGAATTTTGTTATAAATAAGAGGTGAATCGGAACCTTCAAGCCAGAATTGCTCAGTATTAAAATCGGGGGCAGTGTTACAAATCGCGACTAAAACTAGACCGAATAGCACTGATACTGCAACGACTACCCGTTCGGTTATGTCAAACTTAAAGAAGTTAACAAATGCTTGGCGGCGAAACTTCAGTAGCAGTGAGAATGTACAAATAAGCCACGCCACCGAAAATGCAGCGACTAGATAAAATTGTAGTGGACGCAAAAAAAGACCGAGGACCATCACTGACAGACCTAAAACAGGTGGTAGTAACACCAAATGCAAGATTTTTTGGGCACGGCAAACTTGAATAGTTTCACTCAGTCTGACCTGTGAAATACACCGAAGTGCTGGGATTATACAGTAAGCCACGCCGAAGAAAAGAACAACCCGGAGCGCAAGGTTGCCCTCAAAAAGAATGGTGTACTTGTCCATTCGTGCGCTGAACTCTACTTCTTCTGAGTCGAAGACCCACTTGTCGACGTCGCTGGTTGCTGCGTGGACGTAGGTGCCTGTTTCTGCTGCTGACTCGGTGAATCATTTGAAGTCTCCTGTGCCTGCTGCCCAACTGCGACTGTTGTATAGTCAGAGTCCGACTCATTGTCACAGCTGACCCATGTGTTGTCCGAAGTCGTAACAGGGTTCATATGCGGAGTCGTCAACATATCGATTGGGCGTAGATCAACCCCAGGGAGCTTGTATCTAAACTTGTGCACATTAGTCGTCTCAAAGCTCAAATATGCCCTAGAGCGTGCGAAGTATCTACCGAAATTCGTGTCCTGCCCTTTCTTGAAGAGGTCAGACTGCGTCCCCTTCTGCACAACTTTCATACCCAAGAAGTCTGCGCCCTGGGGTCCGTATACGTAAAAGTCAGTGCGAATCGTGTCGCCTGAGTGTATATATTTGACTGAGTTTGCCTCCTTCTTTGAGCCAGGTTTTGGTGTCTGGGTCACTGTGAAATCGTAATACGTTGACATATTCAGTGGGCAGACATTACGGTCAACATGCACGTCAAAGTCTATGAACGCGTCAATTTTACTAGGTTCTACATCGTTGAAGTATGTCGCAGTGTGCACTTTGCTAATATTGTCATTAGGCATCGTGCCGTTCAGGTTAGTCAATATGCCGTCGCCCAATATTGCCTGGTTAACCTTTTCATCCGTGAAGCTCAATAGAAGCCGACGCTCATGGAAAATTTGCGTGATACCGTCAAGGAACCCGAGAAAGTTGAGGTGTTGAACATCCTTAATGCGATCCAGAATTTTCTTCTCCGCCTCAGAGAACACTTCGTCAGTCCAGTCGCCGACTACGCCATCGTCTTGTGGCTTACCAGTTTGGCGTCCTGCATCAAGATATGCACCGCTTTGTAAATACCAGGAAGCATCATAGGTCTTATCTTTGGCGTTAATATTACGCGCACCATCATTCGTAATCGTGCAGCCACACTTCTCAATATAAATCGGATCAATACCACGCATTAAATAATCTAGTCCAGTAGGGTCAAAAGTCATCACACCGCGTATATTTTTTGCTTTCTCCTCTTTGCCGCCCAACTTAGAATAACTGTCAATTATACCTTGAGCATCGACTTGAAAATCAGGATACAGCGTCGAAGATAAAACCGACCTGAAAGTGTGCAATGGGTAAAGTGACTCGAAGAAATTCTGCTCATGTCCATTCGGGTCAGGCTTACCCATATCGGCAGGTGGCTGGCGAGAGCGGTAACTCATATCCTCAGTGTGTCCGAACATCCAGGAATTGATTGAATCTCCCATGTCGAAATCGCCATTTTTGAAATTGAGGAGCATCGACTGGGCATTAGTGCCACCAAGCGACTTAATCTGCGCATTATTTTGGAAGGCAAGGTAGTACGCGACACCGTCCTCACCATTGTTGAAGCCCAAGAGGTCTGACGCCGCGCCAGGCACGTCCTTTATCTTTGACAAGAAGTTCTCTCCGATTACAAGCACATCATCTAGCCTACTAGCCTTCTCGCCAATACCAGGAACACCAGCGGCGGTATATAGAATCGGTGTTGCCCTTAAATGTGAAATCAAACTTGCAGCTCCACCTGCGGTCTCCGAAAATGAAGAGTCAACCAGCGCAGGGTCAGTGCCGTCCTTTACTGCGTCGATGAATGTTTTTGCGCTCTTTGCGACGCCAACACCCTGAACCGCAATGACAATTATTGAAATCAATGCCCATGTGAGTAAGAAGTATAGGACTGCTTTCACTAAATTGATGACAAGGCGAAATGATGCCTTTTTGTGCGCGTCATAATCGAAGTCTACATCACCATTGTCAATTATTGCAGATTCCGAATTTTTGTTCCGTATAAAATTAAGTGTAGCAACAGTATCATCAACACCGTTCAAAACCCAACTTAATGGCCAAATTTTCGTCAAAAACTTCATCTAATACCTTTCGTACCTCGCAATGCAGTCAGTATAGCAGTTATTGCACTATATGTCAAATCAGCGCCAGGTGGTTAAAGTGCTATACTTGAGATATTGTGTAAAACCTACCGTAAAAGCAGACGTAACGCGCCTGCGGGTTTTTTCTTTGCCGAGCACTCCGGTCTCTTGTGGCTGAAAGAGGCAGAGCGTTCTGAGGGTGCCCGTGTAGTCACTCCGCTAGAATACAGCGACACTCACCTGACCACAGAGTTCGTCAAATCTACTGCACCGACACATGATGCAGCCTTCGAATTCGGGGTGCGCATCGCTAGGACACACACCTTCGAAGTGGACTTCCCGTTCGGGTTCACGCCAAGTATCCCGAGTTATTACGGACCGCTTGAAGACCCACTTGAGCAGGGGGTTAGCCTGAATGGTGACAGGACTGCCGAAGATTGGCTGGACTATTTCACGAACATCCGCCTGCGCCCTATGTTGCAGAGAGGTTTGGCGCGCGGTAACTTCACGAAAAATGGCCTTGAAGACACTGAGAATATGCTGAACCTGGTTGCATCTGCGGTCAAGCACGGCACGCATCCCGAGCTCCTTCCGCCTGAGTTTATTACTACGTCACCCGCGCGAATTCATGGTGACCTGTGGTCTGGCAATATTATCTGGAGTGAAGATGGCGTCGTCGCAATTGACCCCGCCGCGATCGCAGGTTGTTATGAGGAAGACTTGGCGATGCTAAATGCGTTCGGGTGCCCGCACTATTCTGCAATACTTGACGGCTACTCATCGGTCCGCGAGTTAATGCGTGGGTGGCAGTGGCGCCAAACTCTACACAATTTACACCCAATTGCTGGGCACGTGACATGGTTCGGGTCAGGATATATCGCGCAATATCGCTCAATGGTACGTAAAATAGCATCCTCACTTTCTTGAACACTGTCAGTTCACGCCATACTTTTTTCACCTCAAAGTTAAACTGACGCAATAACTCGTTGCGGACCGCCTCAGCGTCGGAGAGCTTGTTACTGAAGTCGACTCTATCGAGCCCCGTGAAGAAGCCGCACTCCTCATCGAGTTCGTTACGCGTCGTTCCTGGTGGTGGCACACTCCATTTCGCACTTCGTAACACAAACTTATACATCGTCCACAGGTTCGCGGACAACTTTTTCAGCCTAGGTGTAGATGATTTCCTCCTGTAATACAGCAACTTCAATAATGGAATCGTTACTATCAACACGATTACTGCGAGCGCCCGAACTAATACGGCAAGCACTATATTCAGCACTGCGAGCGCTAACTGCATATTATCATTTTTCTCGTCATCATCATATTCTTCGCTTTTAGACGACTTACCATCCTGAATCGCAGTCGCGGCATTACCTGACGGCATAGTCTGCGAAGGTTTAGGTATAGGCTTTGTGTCCTGCTGTATATTTTGACTCTTCGAAGTGGCACCGAACTTCACGTGAAACTCCTGCCAGCTGCCACTGCCTTCTCGGACCTCTAGCCACACCCGGACATCTTTACCTCTGACTTCGCTCTGAACTGGCGCACCAAGAACTAGCCGCGCCTCAAGCCCAAGTTGTCGCGCGAATATGAACGACGCCGCGCTAAGCTTAAGTTCATCACCAGGAATTCGCACGCACTCTTGAGCCGTCGGCACCTCAATGCACTCCATCGGTGAGTGTGCAAGCGCATCAAGAACCTCCTTTTCTAGAGCCTCCGCTTGCAAATTGCTGAACGAAGGCACGAAATCTGCACCTTCAGGAAGCCAAGTGTCCTTCTCAGGCGGGGACAGGGAGTGAGACTCAATACTCAACGCACACATTAACTCGTATATTTGCTTGAACTCTTGTAGGCTCGGGCTAGCGGTTTGCTGCGAAATAACGCGGTCGTCGCCTTGACATACAGAATACTCCACCCGATATGTAGTTCCGCGCGTGTTAGCACTCGAATAGGCGGTCTGGGTCGCTACTGAGTAAAATAGGTTATTGCCCACGGCGCTAAATGCTGGCACAATAATTCGCATACTGCCTTCGGGTAGTGGTACTTGCTGAAAATCATACCCACTCAGAGTAATGTTCAGGCTCCTCAAGCACTCCGACCTTGCCTCGACATCGTTAAGGGCACCAGAAGTTAGTTTGAAGTCTGCGTTGGCGCTAAACTTCTCGTTATCATACCTGTCAAATCGACCGAACACTAGGTTCTGCGCATTATCTAGGTCTTCTGCATCGACTGTGAGCATGACGTCATTATACTCTCCATTGGCGAAATTGCGGTAGTATTCGAGAGGCGAATGAGTGGGTGCCGAACGTGACTCCTGTGGCAAGCGAGCCGTAAACTGTGGCGCGTCGTCGGTTGCGACAAATTGGGTTACGCAATATGCTATACTACTGATTAATACGCATTGTGCTGTAAATTGTGCAATGTTTTTCAGGTGTTGTTGCCCATCTTTTCGGGGCGCACGTGTTTTGTCGTGAAAAATTGTGCAGGTGCTCCGAGAAATCAGTATTGCGACACTGAGGAAACCTACAACTATCAGTGCAGTGAACGGGTGGGTCGCTGGGGGCTTATTCTGCGCAGTCAGGAATAACACAACCGAAACCAGACAATATGACGCAAACCCATATTTTGGCGCACTAGTGAAGATAAGGTTGAAGAGAAAAAGCAGCACAAGAAGCGTAACAAAGAGCCCACGAAACACACCCACTGGCTGGTCCACCTGCAAGAGCGTCCTACCGAAATACATCAAGCAACACACACTAAGCGCTATTAGGCATAACGTCAAGGCAAGTCGCGCCTTACGCCAGGATAACTTCGCGAAATAGTTGAGCACTGTGCCAGATATGCATCCACCCGCCCAACCACCCACTACACAAGAGGCAACCACAAGAGTGTCACCGTAAATGGGGAACGCCAGGACTCCGAGGAATGTTGATGCCAAGAGACTGAGCAGGCATGTCAGTCCCCTGGCACCCTTGGGCTTGTTAGTGTCACCCTTGGGCTTGTTAGTGTCACCCTTGGGCTTGTTAGTGTCACCCTTGGGCTTGTCCCGAGGGTCCATAGACACACCGCGCTTGCGTGGATCCTCGGGACGAGCCCAAGGATGACATGGGGCAGACAAACCCACGCCTGCCCTTGGCCTCGTCCCGAGGAATGTTGATGCCAATAACTGCGCAGTAAGCATTGTATACCTCTTGTTCATCTTGGCACCTCTTGTAGCATAAGTAAGATGTCCTCGACCCTGCACATCTCGAAGAGTTTGAGCTTCCCTATCTGCTTCCACCCCGGCTCGCAAGTCTTGCTGGAGCGCACAAATGATGTATGTGAAATGGTGTGCAGACTGCTGAGTTTTAACATATCCTTGAGCCCGATGTTTGCCCCAAAAAAGAATATCGAACTGCTTTTCAGCTCTACACTTTGCGTAGGAACATTTTTAGTCAAGAATGATGCCATGTCAGTTACATCACCTTCCTGCATCTTAAGCAATGTCAACCTATCGAGCAGTTCGCGTGGTGTTCGCGCCGACAATTCTTCAGCTGCACTTGCGCCCGCGAAAATAGTTAAGACTTGCACTCTAGTTTTGTTCTGCATCAGCCACACCCCGATTGATCCCGCTGCACTTATAATGGTTTCAAACTCTTCTGGGCATGAAAAACTACTTCCAGTGAGCGGTATGTAGATTTTGACGGACGACACGGTTTTAACGTTGAACTGCTTCACTACAAGGCGATTCAACTTCGCAGTCTGCTTCCAGTGCACATTTTTCATTAGGTCGCCCTGTGTATATTCACGAATACTGTCGAAAATCAAATCAGTCTGCTTCAGCTTTTGTGTTGTTACACCATCGATCGACGAGAGCAACCCAGACATTTTCTGCGCTATACCTACAGTTTTCGGATGCACAAACACCTCGAAGCTCTGTGCGACGCGTTTCTGCAATATGAAGATGCCTGTTAAATCCTTAACGTGAAGTTCAGCCGAGGAAATCCGTAACAGTTGGCGCTCAGAGGTTGGCAGCCGAATTTTATGCTCTTTGCGCTTGCGGATGTTAAACACAACTTCTTCAGCATTCATCTTCAGTTTCAACTCAACGTTTGACCCACACCCACGCCTAGTGTTGCCCACACTCAGCATAAGAAACTGCTCATCATTGACCCTCAGTCTTGCTTTAGGGCACTCTATCCTGCAGTCAAGACTCGAGATTACACCGAGCAGAGTGAGTGTCGCCGCGATAAACATATAAACTAGCAGTGTGAAAAACACTAACTTAAAGGCACTCCAATTCAACCAGAACCCTAACGTGGCGGTGCCTATCAGTAGTATAGCAGAGTTCATGCCAAGAGGGGTCATTCTGATTTTGATGCCCCGTGCGCGAATGTCACGAAGCATATTCGGCGTCGGCTGTCCATAATCGTCACGCAGCGAGGGGGCATACTGTTCAACATCACTCTGGGTCATCATCGCTCCATTCGGACACATCAAGCTCAACGGACTGCTTCACCTCTGGAAAAAGTGCACCCGACGGCGCGGACTCATAGACATTTTCGGCAGTAGATGGGTCAAAAAGCACTTTAACGTAGAGTGTTGCATCGATACTGTTCCGATAAAGCGAGCTGAAGTTAACATCCTGCTTGCTGCACTTGTAGTTCTCTAGAAAGCCACCTGCGGTTTGTTTAGCTGGTGTGCGCCCGCAAGATCCAGAATAGTAGTATTCATACATTACCCCGTCAAGGCGAGGCAAGGGTTGAAGATATTCGAAGATCGCTATATCATCGAGGATAGTCCCCTCTAGTGCACCGAGACTGTCCAACTTCGGAATCGTGACATTGAATTTGACCACCTCGGACACGTTACGCTGCTCCTGCTTCTCGATAATGAATACTGTTGACGTCGCCTGGACACTTACTTCAAGGGACTCAAGGTGTGGAACATTTTCAATACTGCAAGTCGTCGTACCATACTTTTTTGCAGGGCACTCTTGGGAGTTCACAGTGTAGAACTCGATGTTGTCGCTTTCCGACGAGATGTAGAGTGTCACGTCCCCGTTTGTCTTAGGTGCCCATTGTACATCCCCACTCTTCAGTTTTGGTACAGGCGGGCGTTGCGGTTCGTTCGGTTTCTCGTCAGTTGCATTTGAATCGTCCTTCTCGTCATCCTGCTTCACTTTGTTGGGGTCTTCACAGAAATTGCCGACACTTATCTGGGGCGTAGGGCAACTCGGCTTGTCTGCATCTGACTTCTTTTCGGTCTTAGTTGGCGTTGACGACTCTATAACCTCATCTTTTCGCTCAGTTCTAGAAACTTGATCTACACTGCCAAGCGCGGGAACTTGTATCAAACCGAACACATTATTCCCTTCAGTGCTGGCCGAATACACAATTAGTGCCTTCGCTTTGTGTGGCAGCTGACCCTTGACCGTTGATGCTTCAACACTAGCGTCGCCTCCAACAATTCGGAACATATAGTCCTGGGGGTTGTCAACATTGCGCAACTGTTTCTTGGCATCAAATGACCAAGCACTTGCTGAAATATCCGAGTCAGACACTATTTTATCGAGCAGTAGTGGGGCATCACCACCCTCATCTGCACCTTCAGGGGTGTCTACTGTGTCTACCAGACTCTCTCCAGACCTCGAGGCGCTAGGAATTAACTCGAACTGCACATTTCTGCACACACCCTCTTGATGCTTATTGACCTGCGCGCAGACTTCAGGGTTTACAGTTATACTCCTTTTTGAGCCGTCCGCAAGCACCCTAACCCTATTCTTGAAAATGTATACTAGTCCGGCACTATTTTGGGCAGCATCATCAAGTTTCATTAGTTTCACTTTGGCACCAAGGCTCTGCGCGATGAACTTGTTTAACCTGAGTTCCGACAACTCACTCTGGCTGACAATAATTCGCCTCTTGAGCTGGACAAAACTTGCTCGCTGGTGTTCATTTGTGATGATAATGTTGAAAGTTGCGCACTCCGTCTCAGCAGTTTGTGCTTCCTGAATACAGATCTTCGCGTGTGACAGCATTTTTAATACACTTGCACCCATTTGCACATCCTCAACCTTCAATAGCAGACTCCTGTCATTATACTTCTTTATCGATACGCTAGCAATAGGTGTATTTTCAGTTTCGTACACGCTAGTTAGTTCTACCGACGACACTTTACTAGTGCCCTCTTCGGTGAGTGCAAACAGGTCCGAAATTTCGACCACTTGTTGAGTAGATTCTGTTTCGCCGTTTGCAATGCTAGCACCATTGACCACGATTGTGTTAGTCCGACCAGTAGCAAATCGGTGTCTAGAATTGTCAGCGACATTCACGTTAATTTTGCCCTTCCCCTCAACTTTCCGTGTATTATTCGCAGTGCCCTTCACCAAGTATTCTAGTGAGTGTTGCCCAGTTTTTGAACTCGAGATTCGTAAAGTCGCCCTATCTTCAAGCAGTTGAGTGTCGATTCCTGAAGACGTATCAGACACGGTAATTTCGCAGTCACAAGCGGGGTAAGAACTATATTCAAATATGTTAACATCTCTCGCAACACCTACTTCAAGTGGGACTACAACATTCGGGAACGCTATTTTGGCATCGTCTTTCACGCTAATCTCGACTGCATCTCGACTCGATGCCCCAAAGCCATCGGAAACTGCATAGTTTATACTGGTGACGCCAGGCTCAGATGCACTAAAAAGTAACGCTCCACTCGAGTCAATCATCGCCTGCGCGGACCCCTCCAGTGAAGCAGCGCCCGCGTCAAGTGTAGCAAAAACATCGTCACCGTCAGGGTCATACCAGCTCGCTAGTAGATTCTGCCTGAACGTAGCACCCGCGAGCGCATCGTGCATCTGAAAACCTGAGTCAAAGACCTGCCGTGGGGCTGAGTTCGGGGAGTTGTAGGGGTGCTCAACCAAAACTACAGTTGCACTCACCTTGCACACCCCGTTTTGGTCCGTCGAACCGTCTGTGTAGCTGAATTGAATCTCCGACCGCCGCGCAGTGCCCTTCTCTTCGTCAAGCACAATTGAAGTACTACTATGACTTCGGGAGTCACTGGCATCGTCAATTTTATCGCGCACGGGGACGTCGACCTCAAGATACTGCCCGTTTTCACTCACTCTGACTGCTCCTATTGACTGATCCGACTGCGCAATCTCCCCGTAAATGTAGACTGCGTCCTGATTGGCATCGCGCACAGATGCTAGCACAGGTATTATATTACGTTTACCTTCACGCACGCCAAACTCTAGCAGTGAAGGCGCGGTCGGGCACACATTTTCCTGAACATCGGCTTGAGCAGTATTTCGCCCAGACTCCTCACCCTCAACTCGCCAGCCGTTCTGCGTAGACTTCACGATACGCCACATATACTTGCCATTTGTATCAGGCATACCGACCCACACTTCACCCGAAAGCTCAGCGTTCACGACTAGAAAGTCACCAGTCTCAAACACTACGACGTCGCGGTTCAACTTTGCTCGCGGGTCTCCATCACTTGCCGGGGGTGTAACACTAGCGGGGCTTACTTCTATATGCTCACTCGAATTCCTGCTAGTTAGAGCCGCCTGCTTTGAGTTCTCGAGCACTGTGTTCTCCCCGCAGAAATCAACCTCAACCCCTTCATCGACTTCTACTACCGTCACTCTGCCACACTTTGCATCAACTGTTGTGCCTCTATCCGGAATCGTGTCTTGCTGGTCCGCGCTCTCTAAAACTTCGCGTTTGTCCACAAGTTCTGCAGTAGACAAGTTCACAGTTCCAACAAGTGCGGCTGATTTATTTTGCACCAATGCGTAGTTTTCGTGGTTATGGACTGTAACGCTTGATGCACAATTGGCGAAAATAATTACCACCACTACGGACATAAGGCACACGAATATGCCCAGTGCCACTGCCAGAATATTCTGGCGCACCTTTGCCGTATAGATGCCAGCGATAGTACATAAACCCTGCATTTGCTTGAAGAAACTTGTCATGCTCCAATTCTAGCCCAGCCGATGTTGAAGATTAAGTGAGAGATGTCCTGTGGTTAATATGTCCAGTTTTTATTGAGCACAACGCTGCTGTATATAATTTTTTTGTCACACCACTAAGGGGCCACGGCCCCCCACCACCCGTGGCCATTGTAGCGCAAAATAGCGGTTGACATCAGATTGAAGCGATTGTGGTTAATATGTCCAGTTTTTATTGAGCGGCAGAACTGAGTGTTTTTGACTCACCTGAATCGGCAGTAACAACAATTTTGAACTCACTGCCTAGTTTGGACAAGTCAATGTCAAATCCCATACAGCTTGAGTTCTGGGGGTTTTGCACAATTTCTACACTCTCTGAATATTCGCCAGATGTTAAAACGCACTTACCAGTAACAATTTTATTGATTTGCACGCGGATTCTCTGTTTTTCGCCAAGGCGCTGATTGAGCGAAATATGCGCGTCAAGTTCGCGTGCAGTTGTTTCTGAACTGGTTGGATTGTGCTCCTGGGAGTTAAACTCTTCGTGTTGTTTTGGTAGCACTTCAGCAGTACTAACTTCAGGCTCTTCGTCGTTGTCACTTGACTGATAGGCAGAATCACCGCTCTGGTTCTCTACAACAGGTGCTCCGTTGTTAAACACAAACACAGCCGCGGATATTCCACCAGCGAGCAACACAACAACGGCAAGAGTCACGAGCACTTTCTTAATATCAGTAGTATAGCACAAGTCATCCTTTCATAATCGATAAACGAACCGTTTTTCCGAGTTCATCCTTTCATAATCGATAAAACTTGTCCTTGGGCTTGTTCACTATGTCATCCTTGGCTTGTCCCCTATGTCATCCTTGGCTTTATGCCGAGGATCCATTCAATAGTCAGACATCTTATAGATCTGCGAGCCATGCCCGAGGATGACAGTAGGCGGTGTGATGTGAAACCATAAAAACCGCACTTATTAACCACGGGGCACTTACCGCACCATTATGTCACCATTTTGTGCTACAATAGCCACATGGGTGGTGGGGGGCTGTGGCCCCTTAATGGAGTAGTTGAAAAAACGTGTCCAACCATAAAAACCGCACTTATTAACCACGGGGCAGTAACTTGAACATTAATCGGTCCGGTGGGTGTAGAATTAAATTATGAAGTTGAACTATATTCCTGATTCGTTAAACGGCACGATGGACGCACTGCAGAGCGCGGCGTCACGCCTAGAATATGTACGCGGTAGGCTGTCCTCTGAGTCTTGTGACGCTGAACAGTTCGCAATGAGTAATTTAGGGTGCAGTCTGGGTGCAAGCGCCGTGGCGGTAACTGACGAAGTCACTGCCGAAAACTCAGTGCTCTCGTTTCGGTCGCAGTCACTAGCGCACGACTTGCAGAAATCCAAAAATGTGTTTGCACAAGCGGAAGACAAGTTAATCGCGTCAGTGCTGGGCATCGGTGCAATGCTATTCAAGAGCCTCAACAATAGTGAGATACAGCAAATGAACGAGCGGATGGAACTTGAACAGGAGGCAATGTTGCAGGCGAATGCGCGCATTAAGCAGGACCTTGAAGAGTTCATTTCGAAGGTAGCAACAGTGATCGCAGTCGGAAGTGCGGCACGCGGACGGCTTCAAAATGATTTGGTCGCTGCGCGGGATGTAGTGGGGGTTGCCGCGCACAATCTAATTCAGGCGACGAAGATCCCCAAGTCGTTCAGCAGCTTCAACATCGAAAACCTTGAGCAAATCAACCCTGACATCTGCCGAAAGGGTGTCAAGTGCGGGTGGAGCGCCGACGACGTCTGGGACCCGAAGTTCAAACAGCAGTGTACATATTACGCAGCCCTACGGCGCACACAACTTGGACGGCAACTTCCGCCCGGCGCTTGGGGCAATGGTGGGCAGTGGGCGAACTCGGCAAGAAACGCTGGAAGTCAAGTGAGTAGCATGCCCGAACAAGGCGATGTTTTTTGCGCCCCCCCTGGTGCAAGTGGTGGTAGCGTTGGGCATGTCGGCGTGGTCGAGAAAATTAACGACGACGGCAGTATTCTGATTTCTGAGGCAAACTGGGGTTCCCCGGGGCAGTTCGGAACTCGGACTTTAACGCCTGCGC
The DNA here is from genome assembly GCA_031273495.1 of Candidatus Ancillula kalotermitis. Classification (GTDB taxonomy): domain Bacteria; phylum Actinomycetota; class Actinomycetes; order Actinomycetales; family Bifidobacteriaceae; genus Ancillula; species Ancillula kalotermitis. The sequence goes on from JAISRT010000051.1 coordinate 15,149, forward strand.
AGTATAGTTCGTGGCAATTTATCAAGTAGTTCTTTCGCTTCGGGAACTCGTAGCATTATACAGACCGCGTAGTATACCGCACCCATAATGAGTGTTCCGACAACGCACTGTGCCAGACTTTCCGGCCAACTACTGCCGATGAAACCGATGCTCGGGAAGCTCAAGACTGGTTGGTGTGTCCATGCGCACTGCAGAATATGAAGAACTACCCCCGAAGCACCCCCCGCAATGCTCGTCTTGAATAGTGTCGCAGTGATTTTTTTGATGTCAGCGTGCCCTGCAAGTATTCGCTTATGAACCACAAAAATGCAGGCAAACGTCCCGAGCCAGAGTGAAACCGAGCTCGCAAGACCTAGCGCAAAAAGCCATAGTTCTGGTGGCACAATCGCGACGGCAATGAGGCAAAGCGCAATCTGAAGAATCTGCTCCGGCAGGTCAATCAAGAAGTACCACTTAGTCTTCTCATAGGCGAAAAACACGCGAGTGGTCATCTGGGAGAGTCCCGCGACGACCAGTTTCGTGGAAAGTGCAACCACACCTGTCGCAATTGCCAGTGCACCGACTTGTGATGCTGAAGGGATGAGGGTGCGAACAATCGGAAGCGCCAGGACTATGAAGAGGAAGGTGAAAAAGTTGATCGCAAAAATGTTGATGCAACTGCCCCTGATATACTGCCGTGCAACCTCCGTAGTATTACCCTTGCTTGCCTGCTTTGTCAGTGCCGTGAAAAGTGCCGTGACAAGTGACACTGTGATGAGTGAATGTGGTATAATATAGATAATTAGCGCGTTGCTCCAGGCAGCGTTTCCTCCGATGGCGAGTAGTTGTTCACCCGCCAGATTATACCGTTTTGCCGCTTCTGCAGGTGCGCCCGAGACTAGTGAGACTATAAACAGGCTAGATACCTGCTCGATGAGAATTGACAAAAATGAGTAGAGTGCGAGCTTTGCAACTTTGCGCAGACCGAACCCGTGGACCCCGAAAACGAGGCGGAACTTGAACTTAATGCGCTTGAGTGGTATGATGAGAATTAGTGCTTGTGCGGCAATTCCTGCAGTTGAACCGACCCCGAGCAGTAGAACCTCGCCGATAGTCAGTGCGTTAATGTTGGCACCATCACCCGCTTGACCGCCGGTGAGTAATATGTAGAAGACGAGCACTGCGCACGAGACGATATTGTTAACAACTGGCGCGAACCCAAGCATACCGAACCTTTCCTTCGCCGCGAGGACTTGCCCTAAAAGGGTGAACAGACCATAGAAGAAGACCTGGGGCATACAGATGAAGCCGAAGAACACTGCGAGATTGAACTGTTGCGCGGTCCACTGGGGGCTGGAGATGACCGAAATTGCGACCGAGGCACCTACTGTCAGAATCAAGGTGACTGCGAACATAAAGCACAATGCCAGCGTCAAGAGCTTGTTAATCCGCTCGTCAGCGTTCTTGAACCTCTTCGCCTTGACGAATTGTGGTACTAGTATTGCGTTGAAAATACCGCCAGTCAGGATGAGGTTGAGGGATGCCGGAATATTGTTCGCGACATCAAACGCATCAGCCACCATACCCGTAGCGCCGATTGCTAAAACCAGAAGAATTGCACGAACCTGACCTGACACGCGGCTAAGCAATGTCATCATCGTTAAAGTTAGGGTGCTTTTTCCCAAGTTATCCTAGTATAGCAGATTAGAACCCGACATGTTTAAGCGTCGCGCGCAGATTGTCCGCTGAGGCACGTAGACCCGCCAGTTCATCAGTATTCAAAGGTGCTGCAACCCTGTTCGTAACGCCTTTCGAGTTCACTACAAACGGCAGGGAAAGGCACACACCTTCAAGCCCTGGAATATCAAACACCCTTGAGGAAACTGGCATCACACGCGACTCGTTCTTAAGGACTGCGCTCGCAATGTTATCGCAGGCCAGTGCAACTGCATAATTCGTGGCGCCCTTACCCTCGATCACTTTATACGCCGCGTTGACCACACTTTCCCGTATGCTTTCCCGCAGCTCAAGCGTCAGTTGCTCGTATCCAGGGAGCGCTTTCCACTCCAGAATTGGCACACCGCCCAATAATGCTGAACTCCAAAGGACAATCTCAGAATCACCATGTTCCCCAGCAATGTAGGCGTGCACATTGCGGACATTTACACCCGTCACCTCGGAAATCTTAGTGCGCAGTCGGGAAGAATCGAGTAATGTCCCCGACCCGAAGAGCTGTGAGCAGTTTAACCCCGAAATCTCTTGCGCTGCGTAGGTCACAACGTCCACAGGGTTTGAAACTATCAGGTATTTCGCAGTCGGCGCGTGTTCGAGGGCAGCTGGCATAATTTTCTTGATGATCTCAATAGTAGCACCCGCCAGCTCAAGCCTCGTTTGCCCAGGTTCCTGACGTGCACCTGAAGTGATTATTACTAGTTCAGAACCTTCAATTGCCGCGTAGTCATCAGTGCCTACAATCTTGTTAGTCGGGTAGAATAGGCTACCATGTTCAATATCTAGCGCCTCCGCATTCGCCTTCTTCTCGTTAATGTCAACTAACACTATTTCACGCGCAGTCCCCCGAATCGTTAGAGCAAACGCTGTCGCAGAACCCACTGCGCCCGCACCGATTATCGCAATTTTACCGTTCACATTACCACCCGGGGAGGTCCTTCAACGCGCTTTTAATCACGTTCTGGACATCCACATCATGCGCATTGAGTAGACTAGTCACCGACCCAGACTCGAAGACTGCCCTAGCCGCCTGCGCAAGTAGAGGTGCCACGGAAAGAATCGTCAGCTGCTCGAAGCGTTTTTCCTGTGAAATTGGCAAAGTGTCCGTCACGACAACTTCAGTCACACCAGAGTTCATTAAGCGTTCCCGCGCGGGGTCAGAAAGTATGCCGTGGGTCGCTGCAACTATCACAGACTTGGCACCATTTTCATACAACGCCTTGACTGCTCCCACAATTGTTCCGCCCGTGTCGATGAGGTCATCGGTTATCACGCACTCTTTTCCTGCCACATCACCAACCACACGCCCATGCTTAACCACATTGGGCTGAGAGATGTCACGCGTCTTGTGGATAAATGCCAACGGAGCATTGTTGAACCTCTCCGCCCATTGTTCCGCAACCCGAATTCTGCCCGCGTCCGGAGAAACCACCACGACATTCTCGAGGTCCACGCGCCGTCTAATATACTCGGTAAGAATTGGCATCCCGTAAAGATGGTCGACTGGTCCGTTGAAGAAGCCCTGCAACTGTGCGGAATGGAGGTCAATCGACATAATACGTGTCGCACCAGCCGCAGTGAACAGGTCAAAAATCAACCGCGCGGAAATCGGTTCGCGTCCGTAATGCTTCTTGTCCTGGCGTGAATAGCCGAGAAATGGGCAGATAACATTGATGGATTTTGCCGACGCGCGCTTAAGGGCATCAATCATTATCAGCTGCTCCATAATGTTCTTGTTCATCGGGTCAGTGTGGGTCTGTAGCACGAAAACATCGCACCCACGCACGGACTCTTTATAGTGAACGTAGAGCTCACCGTTTGCGAAGTCGTATATTGTCGTGTTCAAGCAGTTGATTCCGAGGTTCTCCGCCACCGCGGTTGCAAGTTCAGGGTGGGAGCGGCCAGCGACAAGGACTAACTCGGGCGTTAACTTACCCGAAAAATGCGAATTGTGTGACATATTGCTCTAGTATAACATAATTACAACGGCTGGTTGCTATGTTTCCTCTTCACCTCCTCAACTTTCTTCTCGCGCAACAAATCTAGGGCGTTGATAATGTAGCGCCTGGTGTCTTTTGGTGAAATCAATGCGTCGACAGCGCCTTTTTCCTGGGACAAATTAGCGTTTATCGTCTTCTTCGTATACTCGTCAATGAGCCTCGCCTTCAACTCTTCTACATCTTCACCCGCCGCTTCGGCATCTTTGAGGCGCTTTCGGTGGACAATCTGGACTGCACCCTCCGCTCCGAGGACCGCAATTTCCGCACTCGGCCACGCTAAGTTAATATCGGCACCAATCTCTTTACTTCCCATAACGATATATGCACCCCCGTAGGCCTTGCGCAAAATCACTGTAATCAACGGGACTGTAGCACTAGCGTAGGCAGTAATCACTTTCGCACCGCGCCGTATAATGCCCGCATGCTCCTGATTGGTCCCTGGTCGATACCCGGGCACATCAACTAGTGTTAGCACAGGTATGTTGAAGCTGTCGGCGAATTGAACGAAGCGCGCTAACTTCTCGGAGGCGTCAATATCAAGGGTTCCTGCATTGAACTGCGGCTGATTTGCGACCACTGCCACTGTTTCGCCGTTAATGCGCCCGAGCCCGCACACAACAGAAGGAGCAAAAAGTGCGTGAATCTCGATGAACTCCTCATAGTCCAACAGTGAGTAAATCACATCGAGAACGTCATACGCCTGCTTCGCGTTTTCTGGCACCACTGTTTCAAGAAATGCCGCACATTTGTCGTCCTGCGCAGTGCGTTCATAGTGGTAAATCTCATTGCTACGCTCACTACTCGAGGGCATGAAACTCAACAAGACTCGTGTCCATTCGATGGCCTCCTCCTCAGTCCGCGCTAAATAATGGCAGACACCAGACTTGCTAGCATGCATCTCACCGCCGCCAAGTTCATCAGCACTCACCTTCTCACCAGTGACACTCCGAACAACATCTGGACCAGTGACGAACATATGCGAATTCTCCTCAGTCATCACGATAAAATCAGTCAACGCAGGGCAGTAGACCGCGCCACCCGCACATGGGCCTAAAATCAAGGAAATCTGTGGAATTACGCCACTTGCCGCAGCAGTTTTCTTGAAGATGCGCCCGTAATATCCAAGCGCACCGACACCCTCCTGGATCCTCGCGCCGCCGGAATCAAGCATTGCGACCACTGGAATCCTCTTCTGAAGCGCTAAATCAATGATGTTGCAGATTTTCTGACCCTCAACCTCGCCAAGTGAACCACCTTGAACTGTGAAATCCTGAGCATAAACTGCACACTTCTTCCCGTTAACGTTGCCGAAACCTGTTATCACACCTGCGCCTTCAAGTTTATCATTCGCTAAATCCGCACCTGCGAACTGTCCGATTTCGATAAAAGTATCCTCATCTAGCAGTGTTGCCACACGCTCCCGAGCAGTCAATTTGCCCTTACTATGCTGCTTAGACGCCGCGTTCGACTCAATCTCGGTCAGCTTAGCCTTCGAGAGCATCGAAAAGTTCACCTTTTGCTTGGCGTAGAACGGCGACTTCGGCCTGTGAGTCTGTAACCCCAAATTATGGACCAGATTCCTGTGCATTTTGCGGATACGGCGCTCCATTTTAGCAACCGTGCTTCTTTGCGGCGCCGAAAGCTTCAAAAAGTTAAACAATCCCATCAACTACCCCCTTCTAACTGCAACTTGACTAGAGTTTGCCCAATGTTTACCGAGTCCGAAGACTCTACGCAAATCTCTTCCACAATGCCTGTCGACTTCGCGGTGACAAACTTCTCCATTTTCATCGCCTCGAGCACGCAAACTAGGTCACCTTCATCAACCTGCTGCCCGACTTGCACGACAACTGACACTACGATGCCTTGAATTGGTGAAATCACATTGCTTGGGTCGGAGTCATCGAACGAGCTTTCTGCCGCACCAGACTGACTGCGCCGAAGGAAAGAACTGCGCGGCGCAACTTGGCGTGAAGTCGCGTGTAAAGGAGAACCCCCACCAGGCGATGTCACTGAATTGAGCAGTGCGTCCGGGAGTTTCAGCGCAACTCGCCTACCGTCAACCTCCACCACAAACTCCTTCATAGCGGGCACTTCCTTCTGCTCTGCACCTTGAGTAGGCAGGCTGTCATTTGCATTCTCATCTGCTTGCGCGCTGAACTGCGGTAAAATCTTGTTCTCGAGCCACTTCGTCGACACTTTGAACCCATCAGAAGTGGAAGAAATGAAATCAGGCTCGCTAAATATCACTTCAAAGAGCGCTTTCGGGGTCGCGATGCCTTGTAATTCAAACTCGACCAGTGCGCGCTTCACCCTCGCAATCGCAAGTTCACGCGTATTGGCAGTAACCACCACTTTTGCCACCATTGAGTCGAAATCTGTCGTCACCAAGTCCCCAAGTTCAACACCAGATTCGATACGGACTCCTTGACCCTGCGGCCATACCAGTTTTGAAATTGTCCCACCAGTCGGCTGCATCTCGTCGTGTGGATTTTCCGAAGTGATGCGCAGTTCGAATGAGTGCCCGACTGCGCTTTGTATAAGGTTTCCAGTGACTGACATCGTCTCCCCTGACGCGATTAGCAACTGCTGCTCAACCAAGTCCAGCCCTGTCACCTCTTCTGAAACGGTGTGTTCCACCTGCAAACGTGGATTAACCTCAAGGAAATATATGTCCTGTGCGCCGTTTTGTTTCGTCTCGAGCAGGTATTCACAAGTCCCAAGCCCCACGAACTCAACGGTCTCAAACAGCTTCTTGGACCAATTATACAGCTTCTCCTCCTGAGCACCGTCAATATATGGTGCTGGTGCCTCCTCAACCAACTTCTGGTTACGCCGCTGCAGAGAGCAGTCACGCGTAGAAAAAACTGTGAAGTTGCCCAGTGAGTCCCTGCCGCATTGCGTTTCCACATGGCGCGCATTCTCGACAAACCGCTCGATGAAATACTGACCAAGGTCATGTGAATGCGCTCGTAAAAAGTTTTCTAACTCGGGGTCAGTGCGCACGACTGTAATACCGTGTCCGCCTCCTCCGTCCGCACGTTTCAAGATCACTGGGAAGCCGTGTTGAGAGATGAAGTTTCGGACTATCTCCGCGCCCTCGATGAAGTCACTCAGCCCAGGAACTGGTGCCACATTGGCGGATTCGGCAACTTTCCGCGCCTTAACCTTGTCCCCTAGCGCATCGATAGCGTCACCTGAAGGACCAATAAATTTCACACCTGCAGCATCACACATTCTCACGAATTCGGCATTTTCACTCAGGAAACCGTAGCCTGGATGAATTGCTTGTGCACCCGATTTTTGCGCAATATCCAGTATTTTGCTAGGGTTCATATAGGTAGATGCAAAATCCGTGCCGTCTAGCGAATATGCTTCATCGGCAAGCCTCACAAACGGTGTGTCACGATCCTGGTCCGAATATACAGCTACACTCCTGACGCCCAAATCACGGCAAGTTCTGACAACGCGCAGGGCAATTTCTCCGCGGTTGGCAATCAGGACTTTCGACAGCATATCTATATTATAGCACCACCTGCGATTGAACGAAACGAATTCTCGGGTCCCGACTTTGACACTTCGTTTTAGACCGATTTCACAAAAACTCCTTATTTTCTCGGCGTTAAATGCTTAACTTTCGCAAAAATTATGCTATAATATATAATGTATACAATATAAACG
>JAISRT010000041.1 GCA_031273495.1 Candidatus Ancillula kalotermitis
GATTAGCGTAGATTCTCAAGTTTACGAGCCACAATGGACAACTTGTTGTATATTTTTGGCGACAAACGCAGAAAATCGAGCGATTAGCGAGATTCTCGGGACAAGCCCAAGAATGACAGGAGACGTCAAGCCCAGGGGTGACAGGAGACGTCAAGCCCAGGGGTGACCGGAGACGTCAAGCCCAGGGGTGACAGGAGACGTCAAGCCCAAGAATGACAGGAGACGTCAAGCCCAGGGGTGACAGTAATGAGGGGTAATATGTCATCTTTGACTACAAGTCGTGCTATACTGATGAAATAGGTATATTAACATTATTCGACTATCTGCTCATTGTTATTGGGCTGTTTGGGTTCTGCTACCAATTTTTCTGCATTATCGTGGGCTGGTTCGGCAAGCCTCTGGTATACCCTGACATCCCGCCTAGGCGGATATGCGCGATAATCTCCGCTAGAAATGAGTCTGCAGTTATAGGCAATCTGATTGACTCGCTCAACAGCCAAGAGTATGACAAGGACTTTCTTGATGTGTGGGTGTGCGCAGACAACTGCACTGACTCAACTGCCCAAATATGCCGCGACAAAGGTGCATATGTCGTTGAGCGCTTTAATCAAGAGATGATCGGGAAGGGGTATGCTCTAAGTTATCTCTTCAACAATATCCGGAAGGGGCTCTTCGGCGAGTCAGAGTTCACGAGTAGCAATCCTGCAGAGCTAGCGAAGCGGACCGCGCAGTATGAGGCATTTCTAGTCTTGGATGCCGACAACATTCTGGAACCTGATTACGTTAAGGAGATGAACAAGGTATTCTCAGACTCTAACCGTGTAGTCACCAGCTACCGCAACTCGAAGAACTTCAATTCGAACTGGATCTCCTCTGGCTCAGCACTATGGTTTGTCCGCGAGTCGAGGCTCTTGAATAACTCTCGGTCTATCTTCGGGGCAAGTTGCCACGTCGGAGGCACTGGGTTTATGTTCGCACGTTCGATTATGGAGCGCAATGACGGGTGGAAGCATCATCTCTTGACCGAGGACCTTGAGTTCACTATGGACTGCGTGTTGCATGGTGACAAAGTGGCGTATTGTGGGACTGCAGTGCTGTATGACGAGCAGCCAGTGACATTTTCGCAGTCTTGGAGGCAACGTTTGCGGTGGTCGAAAGGGTTCTTGCAAGTCTTCAGTCACTACGGCCCCAAACTCATCCGACAAGCGTTTAGTCGGGGTGACTTTTCTTGTGTGGACTTGACGATCTTAATTTTCCCGTGGATATTGATCAGCATTATACGCATTCTAATCGGACTACTGTATGTCCTGTTAGGGTTTGTCTCGTTTGGCTCGCAGTTGAACTCAGTCAGTCAGTCTGTCTTTACCATGGTGTTGGGGTCACTGTTCTTGATGTGCATCGCTGCGCTGACGGTCCTGATTGAGGGGAAGAAAATTGGAGCATCGCGCCTCGAACTTCTGGGCTACGTGATATCCTTCCCGCTCTTCATCCTCAGCTACATCCCAATCTCATTTTACGCAATTTTCTCCAAGGTGGAATGGAAGCCGATTGAGCATGGCAACTGAGAGCATAGCGATTGTAGGGATGCCGGCGAGTGGTAAGTCCAGAGTGGGTGTCGCACTTGCGGACTTGTTAAACTTTAGGCTTCTCGATCTAGACATGGCAATAGAAGAGGCGCAGGGCATGTCAATTAGCCAGATATTTCAGCGCCACGGCGAGGAACACTTCCGAAAGGTGGAAACTGCGCATCTGGAAGCCGCACTCAGCCAGAAAGGGTGTGTCATCTCGTTGGGCGGCGGTGTGCTTGAGTCGCGGGCAAACAGGAGTGCACTGCGCAAGTTTAGGGTAGCAGGTGGCTTGGTCGTGTATATAGAAACTGATGCAGAACTTGCAAAGTCAAGGATTTCCAAAAAGGACACTAGGCCCATTTTCGTGCAGAACGGGTTGGACTACTGGGATGTGTTGCTCAAGAGAAGGAGCAAGCATTTTATACAGAATGCCGACATCAGGATTAAGACATCGCTAGGCGGGGGGGAGTTCCTTGAGGCAGAAGTGGTAGCAGAAAAAATTTTTGCGCAACTTAATACTCGTCGAGTGTTGGTCGAGCGTGATAATGACATTAAGTATAGCATAACTATTGGCAGATGTTTAATCGAGCAGATTCCGACAAGGATTACACCCGACGCAAGTGTCGCTGTTTTGTACACCGAGTCCGTGGCAGACCATAAGAGCAGTGTCGTCGCCGAACTCAAAAAGCGAGGCCTCCGAGTGTCTGAATGTGTAGTGGCTGACGCCGAGAACGGGAAGACCGTTGCAGAATATGAGCGCACGCTAGATTTTCTTGCCGAAAGAGGGTTCACGCGCTCTGACTTCATAATTGCAATTGGTGGCGGTGCACTGACCGATATGGCTGGGTTAGTTGCCGCGAGTTTCTTGCGCGGCGTTCAATTCATCAATGTGCCGACGTCAACCCTGGCAGCAGTCGACGCGTCCACTGGTGGAAAAACGGGCATTAACCTCAGGGCGGGCAAAAACCTCTGCGGCGCGTTTTATGAACCTGAGGCTGTGTATATTGACCTCGACTTCTTCAAGACACTCCACGCACGCGAGTTCAACGAGGGGCTTGGTGAGGCTCTCAAAATGGGACTACTATTTGATCAAGAACTGGTGGGATTGCTATTTGACGAGCACACTCGAAACGCTAAGTTGGAGGAAATAGTCTACAGGTGTGTCAAGCTGAAGGCGGAAGTCGTTTCGAAAGACCTCTACGATTCGGGGCTCCGTGAGTTCCTTAATTACGGGCACACTTTCGCCCACGCGGTTGAAAAACTTGAACATTTTAAGATTCGCCACGGTGAAGCGGTAGCATTGGGCTGTATTTTCGCTGCACATTTGGCATTCAAGCTCGGTATGCTGACTGAAGACGACGTGAAATTGCATTATAGGCTAGTTAAAGCAGTGGGACTACCGTATTCTTGGGGGGCAGGTGTGTCCTTTGACGACGTCTTGAACGCTATGCGGCTCGACAAGAAAAATAAGTCTGGAACACGACGATTTGTGCTACTAGATGGGCTACAGAACCCAAGGATTGTCGAGGATCCCGAACTGCACGCGATGAGTTACGCTTTCGAAATGGTCCAGCGTGCTATACTTTAGAAAATGTCTCCTCTAGAGCTACTTAACCAGATTGAGGTTGATGACGAAGAGTACTTTGACCAAGTGCTGAGGGTCGGTATGCAGAAAAATTTCGATGTTAGCAGTCGAGTCGTTGCAGTGCGCCAAATTCGCCCTTTGCTAGTCTTATCCTTGAGCAAGTTCCGACAAGTCTGGAGCCTGACGCAAATCAGGAAGAAACTGGTGTTGAAGCGTTTTCAAGTGGGGTCTGAGCAGCAGAAAGGCACTTTAACGGGGTCGGCTGGTAGTAGTGTCAACATTGCAGTGGATCTAGAGTTCCCGATGCACTTACTGTTGGCCGCACTAGTGGATTCTGGTTATGTGAGGTCTAGTGCAGTCGAAGAAGCAGGGGAGTTCCTGACGCTAGGCGATTCGGTGATACTATTTCCACCAGAGAACGCAGTGCCAATTAAGATCGAGTATTTTGGTGATGTCATTGAGTCCATTTATTCATTTGACACCGCGTCTGGGGTGAAAGTGCGTGACTATGAGGAGTACTCAATTGAGAGATGTGGACATACTGCTGCTGAAGGCTTGGACGAGTTGTATGACTGGTCTGCCACCGATTTTGTAGATGAACAGTGGGACTTCCAGGGAAAAAATGCTATAGTGCTGATTCTGGATCCCGAGATGATAAGTGACGCGCTCAATGATCAGTATTTGGCACTCATAACGCAGTTGCACAAAAAGGACATACCGAGTGTCAGTGTTAATGGTTTTGGTGAGTATTTTGATACCGTTCAGGTCAAGTCGATAGAACTATTGTTAGAGTTCCAGAAGTGCTTGGCGAACTCGAGCCTACAGGGAGCACTTGATAATTTTCTTGGCGTTAACGAGCAACGAAAGCGTGAGAAGCCCAAACGCCCTCCGCTAGACCTAAAAACACTTGAAGTTGGTGACTTTCTGGTGCATGATTATCATGGAATCGGTAAGTTCCTAGGCACTGAGCAGCATGAAAATGAGTATGGCGATCTTGAGGAGTATCTAGTCGTGGAATATGCGTCAGGTTTGCGGAAAAAAGATGCCCCACCAGACTTCTTATTCGTGCCATCGAATAGCACAGTGCACTTGAGTAAATACATCGGCTCAACGACACCCAAATTGTCGCGGTTTGGCGGTGAGGATTTCGCTAAAGTTAAGGCACTAACTAGGCGTCACGCCAAGGATATCGCGAAGAACTTGATTAAAATCTATTCGGAGAGAGTGTCAAGGCCTGGGATAGCGTTCCCCAGAAATGGTGCCGAACTACACGAACTTGAAAAGAGCTTCAAATACGAGTTGACTCCTGACCAGGAAGCTGCAATTACTGATGTCACGCGAGATATGGAGTCCGATTTCCCAATGGACAGGCTAGTCTGCGGTGATGTCGGGTTCGGTAAGACTGAAGTTGCGATACGTGCGGCATACAAAGCAGTGATTTCAGGGTATCAGGTCGCAATAGTCGCACCAACCACAATTTTAACCTCTCAGCACTACGACACGTTTACTCAGAGGCTGGCGAAACTTGGTGTGAATGTGAAATTGCTCAACCGCTTCGTCTCTGCTGCAGAACGGAAAAGCACTCTTGTAGGCGTGAAAAATGGTGAAGTTGACATAATAATAGGCACCCACGCATTGTTCAATAAGAGTATCGAGTACAAAAACTTGGGGTTGCTGATTATTGACGAGGAACAACGCTTCGGGACGCTGCACAAAGAGCTGATTAAAGAGCAGAACTCGAATGTTGATGTACTTGCGCTTTCTGCGACGCCAATACCTAGAACTTTGGAGATGGCGCTGTCGGGGGTGCGGGACATATCAACCATTTCTACACCTCCGAAGAATCGCCGACCGATAATAACCAATGTGCTCAAAATGAATGACCAGCTGATATTGGATGCCATAATGCGGGAGGTTCTGCGTGGCGGGCAAGTCTTCCTTTTGCACAATAACACCCACTCGATTAGGCGTAGACTGCTAGCCCTACAGACTGCGTTGCCCAATGTTCGCTTTGACCTTGCTCACGGGAAAATGACTGAAATGAAGCTCGACACGATAATCGATGCGTTTTATAAGAAGCATATTGACGTGCTCGTCTGCACAACTATTGTGGAAACTGGGCTCGACATCAGTAATGCCAACACTCTAATAATTGAAAATGCCCAGGATTTCGGGCTCACTCAACTCCACCAGTTACGCGGTAGGATTGGGCGTTCTGAGGTTCAAGGATACGCCTACTTCTTTTACGGCGACAAAATGCTCTTCAGTGCGCAGGCGGCAAAACGGCTGGAAATTGTGCAAAACCTGAATGAACTTGGCTCAGGTGTTGCAATCGCCATGAAAGACCTCCAGATGCGCGGCGCGGGTAACTTCCTTGGGTCTGAGCAGTCGGGTCATATATCAGGCGTTGGCTACAATCTTTACATCGAGATGATAAATGATGCTGTCGAGCGCATGCGACACGCCTAAATATACTCCTTAGGGTCCAGGATGAACTTAACCTTATTGCTGAAACGCTTGATGAACGAGAAGTTACGGAGAAACTGCACTAGTTTTGCTAAATTGCGTCCATCCTTTACTGACGACTTGATGATGTAACACTCGAGATTGTCAATTGACTGGTTGATGCTCCAATAGCGCTGATGATAGGTTTCTCCGAGCGGAAATGGACCTTGAATGTCTAATTTAACATCGGGAAGAAACTCTGGAATTTGTGCTATACTCTGATTGAGGGCATCACGTGTCCCGATTATGCTAACCACCCTTGAAAACGGTGGCAGTGAGTTTATTTTGCGCGATTTTAGTTCCCTTAGCATCGCAGTTTCAGGATCAAGACGTTGGAGTGCATCGCGGTATTTGTCTCCACCATTATTGATGAGCATTATGCCACCTTCGGGTTTAACTAGCGAAGCAGCATAAAACCACTTCTGGAGGGTGTTACTCGTGCCATCGAAGGAGTTGACCGCGTCCCAGTAGCCCGAATCCATTATAATCAGCAGTCCGTAGCCAGTTTTCGGTATTGGTTCCGCACCTGGGGTAGACACCACAATCTGCTTTTCGTCGCTGAGTGTCCGAATTATGCCGCACTGCGCGGTAAGTGAACTAGAATTAATTAGAATGTTCGGGAACGCCACGCCGAGTTCACGCTTGATTTCCTCGGTGCCTATTCTGACTGAGCGCAGTTTCAAATTGTTGCACTGAGGGCATTTATAAAGTGGGAACTCCTTTGCGCAGTTGATGCAAGTCAAGATACCGTGCTCATTTGTGACTAGGGCAGACTCGCATATTTCACATGCCACTATTTCCCTGCAGTTGGCGCAAGCCAGTAGATTTTTGAAGCCTCTTCGTGGGTAGAGTAGCAGGACTGATTCGTCTTGTTCGAGTGTCTTGCGTATCGCGGAAAATGACGTTGAGGGGAGCTTTTGCCCATATTCTGGCGTGACTTGCGTGATACTCTTCTTAATTTTGAAAAGTTCATCTGCCACTGGGGTCTCTGCAGTCAAGAAGCCCATTTTGAGCAGGCGTAGAACCGAAAACGAGTGGACATAATTGGTAAAATAGAGCTCGTCGGGGTCGCGGAGTAGGCATATTTCACGCGCATTGATGTATGGTGACTGCTCTTCTTTGAAATTAGGGTTACCGTCGTCGAAAATTACAACTACGTTCGGGGTAAACGGCGCTAGTGCGGCTGACCGCGTACCAATTACAATGCTTGCCGCACTGGTCAGAACTCTCAAATAGTTTCGATACCGCTCGCTAGGTTTTAGTGTTGAAGTTATCGCTGCTATATGTTTCCGCGCTTCGGGGAGTTGCTCTTCTAGGCTTTGGGACAGCAGGTTTAATTGGTGTTCGTCAGGCATCAAGACTAGGCAGTTTTCACCCCGTTCAAGGCACTGCTCAATCTTCTCGGCTGCAAACTTTATATGCTCGTTAAGCTTCGGGAGTAACGTCACTCCCACTTTTTTCTTCTCAACCTCAGTGCTGTTGTCGCTGCGCTGTCGGCTAGTCTGCGTTTGTGGGGTAGCGTTCTCGCTGAAGAGTGCCTCAGTCCGCGCTGCCCTTTTCGGGATTATGAACGCTAACAACTCCTGTATATTTGTGCCGTAATACTGGGCAATCTCGCGGTAAAGTTCAAGCAGTTCACGCGTCAGTACTGGAATCGTGGACAGCATTTTTCCTATGGGTTTGAGCTTGCCCGCGAATTCGCTCTCAGTAGAGATACCGATAATCACCCCTAGAAGGTTTCTGCCATGGAAAGGCACTTGAACCAGGAAGCCGAAATACTCTTGAGCGTCATTCTCCAGGCAGTCTGGCAGTAAAAAGTCAAACGACTCCCCAAGATGAAGGGGAGCGCCGATAACTGAAACCTGTGCAACTGCCGTGATTTAACAATTATAGCACCTCCGAACGAAAATGCGCTATACTAGAGATATGCCCTCGTAGCTCAGTGGATAGAGTGACGGTTTCCGGTACCGCAGGTCGCAGGTTCGACTCCTGTCGAGGGCACTTGTCGAAAATTGAGTATTACTCTGCAGCTGATGCAGCGCGTTTTTCTGGTAATGAAAAGCATAATTCTGAACGCACTGATTTTGCTAGGGACCGCGCGCGCATCGTCCATTCTTCAGCATTGCGACGGCTTGGCGCCAAGACTCAGGTTATGGTTGCAGGCTTCGATGACTTTGTGCGAACGCGCCTAACACACTCCCTTGAAGTCGCTCAAATCGGGCGTGATATAGCATCTAGCCTAGGCCTCAGCCAAGATGTAGTTGAAGCAGCGTGCCTTGCACACGACCTCGGACACCCACCGTTCGGGCATTTTGGTGAATCGCTACTGGATGAAGTTGCCAAAGATATAGGTGGGTTTGAAGGGAATGCGCAGACTTTCAGGATTCTCACGCGCCTGGAGCCCAAAATCTTCAACCAAGACGCTGTGCCTTCTGGGTTAAACTTGACGCGCGCAACACTTGACGCAATTCTGAAGTATCCCTGGGGTGCAGGTGAACTCAAAGACGTGAAGAAGTTCAACTATTACAGGGATGACGCGCCTGTGTTTGATTGGGTCAGGCAATATACACCAGAGAACAAGGTGCGCAAGAAGTGCATTGAGGCGCAAGTGATGGATCTGGCGGACGATATTAGCTACGCAACGCATGATGTTCAGGACGGACTAGTTTCAGGCGGTTTTGCTGGTAACACCCTAAAAGTGCTTGAAGACCGCGGGCGCTGGAATTATATGCTTGAAGTGGCAGCGCAATGGTTTGGGAACGAGTTTACCGGAATAGACTTCGACTCTGCGAGGTATCGGCTCAAGGGGCTTGGTGTTTTCGACCTGGAGTATACTGGCACCTATATTAGCGCGGCGAAGTTGAGCAACCATATTTCAACACTTATCGGGCGTTTCGTGTCGAGTGCGATTTTAGCGACGAAGAATTACGCAGAGTCACTGGAGCTCGACGGGAACTTGACGAGATATAATGCTGACCTTATTTTGCCTACTGAACAGCGTGATGAGATTAAGCTTTTGATGGCGTTTTCTGCCGCATTTGTCATGTTGCCCAAGCGCGAGGGGAGAGAAGAAAAGGATGAGGCTGACATAATCGAGCGCCTGGTCGAGCATTTTTCAGTAGAGGACAACTTGGAGCCACAGTTTCTTGAAGTAGCGCGGCGTGCCGAAAATAGTGCCGAAAAGTTGCGCAACGTTGTTGACCAGATAGCGTCTTTGACAGATTTTAGCGCTAGAAAGATCGCTGGAAGGTAAAACGTGCTACACTACTGATATTGTGGTATACGGGTTTATGCTCGTAGACTGTTTTTACAACTAAATATACAATTCTACTATCGTCAAGTATACTGGGTTTCTTGTGTGCAGGCGGTTTCACGGGCATTAGCGCAGCTTGGTAGCGCGTTCGACTGGGGGTCGAGAGGTCGCAAGTTCAAATCTTGTATGCCCGACGTGAATTTGCGTAGATTTTTGCACTCAGTTCGGAACAAGCCTAATGGTGTTCTGTTGTTGAGCATTATACTGGTCGGACTGATTGCACGAGCACCAACTTCGGTCTATGCACCAGTCGCGGCGTATCTTGAGCCACATTTCGGAGTTGACCACGCCACTTTCGGGTGGCTCTCAGGCATACCAGTCTTCTGTTTCGCGCTGTTCACTCCGTTGGCGTCACGTTTTATAGCGAAACGGGGCCTTGATGACGCGTTCTTGACTGGGATAATTATCACAACACTTGGCGTCGCACTGCGCCTCGTTGACAATTTTCTAGTCTTGTTCATCGCTACGATTATTATAGGTGCTGGGATAGCGTTTATGAACACTACGGTCCCACTAATGGCAGCGCGCTCATTCCCGAAGAAGTTCGCTATTGTGACTGGCACCTACTCGTCATTCTGCAACCTTGGCGTGGTGTTTGCGTTCTCGTTCACGGCACCTTTTGCTGATATAATCGGGTGGCAGCTCTCAATGTTCATGTGGTTCTTTATGTGCGTCCTCAATATACTGGTTTTCGTAATATACATCTTCAGAAGGAAGCGCGGTAAGTCCCGCAAGCAGTTCAGGGTCGACGGGGAAGACTGGTCGCAAATCAAGAAACTGCGCCAGATTTCGAAGAAGGCAACTGAGTTTGATGCTGAGAGTTATGTTCAGCCCGCTGGAGTGTCCGAGACTGTTGAGGAAGCCCGTAACTCACGTCAAATCCACCGACAAGCGTTCACCTACGGAATATGCTTGCTCTTCATCTGTCAGTGTGTCGCGTATTTCACGTTCGCCGCCTGGTTGCCCAAGATTTTGCAAGACACTCTCAATATGGACGCTTCTACTGCGGGTATTGCGAGTTCAATGTTTCCACTAATGGGGATCTTCGGTTCGATTGCGGTGACACCATTTTTGAAGCGTGTTGGTGTGCTACCTTCATTCATAGGTATAGCACTCGGCTGGTTGATGTTGCCCCTCGGACTCCTCTTCCTACCAGAACTGTGGGCAGTATGGTGCGCCGCTGCAGGGATATGTCAAGCAGCGAATTATGTCACGATGTTCGACGCGATAAAGAAGTGGTCCAAAACGAGTGAAGAGACTAGGAAATTATCGTCCGCTACGCAGGTTTCCGCGTATATCTGCGCTGGCATTTCGCCTTCGCTTTTCGGTGCGATTCACGATGCAACACTCCAGTGGCCGATTGTAATCAGTTTACTCGGTGTGACGCTCTTCATAATGCTCCTATCGGGATTCTTGACATATAGAACAATAAAGGAGGGGCGGGGATGACAGTAGTACTAAACGGTAAAGAACTGGCGGCGTTAACAAAGGCGGAGTTGAAGGAGCGTGTCGAAAAGCTGAAGGAGCATGGCGTTGAAGTGGGGTTGGGAACTATTTTGGTGGGTGATGACCCTGGCAGCATTAAATACGTGGCAGGCAAGCATCAGGACTGTAAAGATGTGGGAATAAGTTCACTTCGCATCGACCTGCCGTCAACTGCGACCGAAGCCGAGATACTTGCCGCAGTTAAAAAGATGAATGACGACCCGAAATGCACAGCGTTTATCGTGCAGCTCCCGTTGCCAAAAGGTGTAGACCAAAATGCCGTGCTCGAAGCGATTTCACCCGAAAAAGACGCCGACGGGTTACACCCCTTCAATCTGGGTTCATTAGTCCTGAATGTTAATGAGTCCTTGAAGACCGCGGTCCCTTGCACACCGTTCGGTATTATCAAGTTGATACAACACTATTTGGGTGAGGATTTTCTTGATGGTAAACATGTTGTAGTCCTTGGGCGTGGCGTGACCGTTGGTCGGTCTATTGGGCTATTGTTGACGCGCAAATGTGTCAATGCCACCGTCACACTTTGTCACACTGGGACGCGGAATCTTGAAGAGCTGCTTAAAACTGCAGATGTCGTCGTTGCTGCAATGGGCAAGGCGCATTTCTTGCAGCCTGAGATGCTCAAAAGAGGTGTCGTGCTAGTCGATGTTGGCGTGTCCCGTGACTCACAGACCGGTAAAATTGCCGGTGACATCGACCCGCGGTGTTACACTGACCAAAATGCTGAGGCTGTGCTAGCGTATTCACCGAACCCAGGTGGTGTTGGACCGATGACCCGTGCGATGCTACTAGAGAACGTCGTCGCGCGCGGAGAGTTGATGTAGAAAATGTCTAAGAGTCAAAAAGAGTTACTCCGTTAGGGGGTGTTCGCGAAAAGAACTACTCCATCAAGGGGCATTCGCGAAAAAAAGTGTTACTCCATTAAGGGGCCACGACCCCCCACCACCCATGTGGCCAGTGTAGCGCAAAATGGTGGCATCAAGGTGCGGAAAGTGCAGCGTGGTTAATAAGTGCGAATCTTATGTTTGAGTGAATGTGATGAGCAATCGACCGAAGTCCGCGTGTAAAAAAAATGTGAAGAAGAAAAAACTTAACATGCCTATTTTTTTTGCTATACTTAAGGTGTGTACGATGATAAAAATGGTCAATGGCAAGTGAACGCAAAGTGTCGCGATTATGTTGCCGATTTGTTTTTCCCCGTTGGGTCATCGGAACTTGCGCAACAGCAGACCATGGAGGCGAAAAAGGTGTGTTCAACGTGCGAAGTGCGGCTCGAATGCCTTGAGATGTCGTTAAGAACGCGCCGTGATACTGGAATTTGGGGCGGTGCGACCGAACAGGAACGCAAAGAGATGATTAGGCATTTTCATGTGCAAAAACCTAACTCGAACAATAAAGCGTCGAAAACGATTGTTGACACTGAGTATTATGATGACATTATGGACTATATAAATCTAGGCAAACTCTAGGGAAGGCGTGAAGATATGAGAACAGCGAAGCTTGGCAGAAATACTACTGAATCTAGTGTAGAAGTTGAAATTAACCTTGACGGGACTGGTGTTGCAGATATCGAAACAACTGTACCGTTTTACAACCATATGCTCAACGCTCTCTCAAAGCACTCACAAATCGATATGTTCATCCGCGCAAAAGGTGATACTGATATTGACGTTCATCACACTGTGGAAGATGTCGCAATAGTCCTTGGAACTGCTGTGCTTGAAGCGCTTGGTGACAAGTCTGGTATTGAGCGCTTTGCGAACGCTAACTGTCCGCTAGATGAGGCGTTGACGACCGCGACCGTAGACATCTCAGGGCGCCCGTATCTCGTGCATACTGGTGAGCCTTCAGGGTTTGAATACGCATTGATTGGCGGACATTTCACGGGCTCGCTAGTGGAGCATTTTTTCGATGCATTCTGCCTCAACGCTAGAATTTGCGCGCATATTGACGTTGTCCGTGGGCGTGACCCACATCATATCGCGGAATCCGAGTTCAAGGCGTTCGCGAGAGCGTTGGGCAAGGCAGTAAGAATAAGCGAGCGCCTGAACGGTGCGATCGCATCAACAAAAGGTGTCCTTTAATCTACTCCAATTTGACATATAGTCTGCTATAATAGTGATAGGAGGTAGAAAATGAGTAACGCGAAGGATGAAATCGGTTATCTAGATTTCGAGTTGCCAAAAGATATTGCAGTGCACACTGGCATTTCGGAAACTAAATCTGCGGCATTGGTGACTTCTATTAATGATATTGGCGTTCTAGCAGCACTTTGCGTGGTGAACGAAATTGAGGCAGTAATTATGCCTAGCGGTGTTTTCGGCACAGTAGCATTTCTCCATGAGCTTAAAGATGGTGCACCCGAAAAAGCGGTCACAAAAATTACTCTAGCAGTCGATGGTCTTGACGCAGTTCTTGTTCAGTATCGGTTCGAACGAATGGAGGCCAAACTGTATACAAAAGGTGAATTCGTTGAAGATTTGGTGCCCACTGTGGTTGTCGGCAATTTTTCTGAAGTCGCAGAAGATGCTCTAATTGGCGAGATTGACCTCTACGACCTCATGAAAACTGGTAGTGCAAAGGTTGATGCCAACCACGCCTTGCGCAATCTGCCGTCTAACTTTGTGCCGAAGAAATATCAGCGCGGTGCGGAACGAACGTCAGGTAATTTCAACGCGTTCCCGACCTTCGCGATGCCAAAAGATGTCGCGCTCCAGACATTGAAGAGATTCGAGAATGTGTGAATAAGTTCTCTAAAATAGCATTGCCTCTCTTCGTCTTTGCGTTGGCGTTTTTGGGGATAGCAGTAGCAACTTTTGCAGTCTTGAGCACTCCGAACGAAGAAGAGAAACTTGAAATCCTAGTGCCTGACGGTATACCGCTTGCGAGTTTCGCTGGGTTTGCGCAGTCGGAGTCTGGTGTAGCTGCTACTCAACTGAAAGACGGCGTTTTTCCTTTTTCTGACGAGATGAACGCACTACTGGGGAAAAAGACTAGTTTGAGAATACTTAACGGTGCGGACCAACTCTCGGCAGCGATGATAGACAAACCTAAAGCGGCAGTAGTTCCTTTGAGTATGGCGGCGCGGTTTTTCCACTCTGACGGCTATAAAATAATGCACATTGCGTCATTCGGGCTCAATGAGATTGTCGGGAACACTGAGGTTCAAGGTATGGGTGAGCTTGTCGGGAAAAAGGTCTACAGCTTCGCGAAAAATGACATCCCCGGTCTGGTTTTGCGTACTCTTATACGTGAGGACGGCGGTAAGGTCAATGAGTTGGCTGATGATAATGATGTCCTTGACCCGTCGGCAGTCAACATTCTTGAGTTTAATGATGCCCAGTCCGCAGGCGCCGCGAAGTTAAAAAGCCAGGATGCCGCAGATGTCTTCGCGTTTTTGCCTGAACCGGTGGCAACTAGTATTGCAGAGAAGTCCGATGGCAGCTTGAAGGTCACCGACCCGCAGCAGTTCTGGAAGCGTTTGTTTCACACCGACCAGCCCTACCCGCAGTCAGCATTAATAATCCGTAAAGACATCGCGGAAAGTGCTGGCTACGCTGAGACTTTTTCGGTTTTGTGCCTCGGAATGGGTTTGAGTAGTCAACTGGCATCTGAAGACGTCGACAAGCTCGTGGAGATTATGCGCGGTGACTTTAACTCGACATCATTTGCAAATGCGGGGGCAGTGAAGTTGGCGATACGTTCAGGACGCATTCCGCAGTCAGACGGTTCAACACTGCGCCCCGAGATGAGAAGTAGTGTGCTCGCATTCCTAAAAACCTTGGCATTAACTAGCGAGCAGCCTGATAAAGTCCTAGGTGGTGACGTGCCAGATGAGTCAATCTTCGCGGACCTACAGCAAAAGTAGCGTTCTTAAAGGGTTAGAGTCTTGTTCATGGGGAAAACTACGCGAAAAGGACGGAAATACCTCTGGAAGGCGTTGGGCTGGGCAACTCTACTTGCACTCTGGTTTTTCCTTGCGGACTGCGCACTCGTGGACAAAAAGGTGATTCTGGATCCGTTCGGCACTGCGGTAAACATCATTACTCTAGGACAAACTATTCAATTCTGGCTTGCGATACTCTACACCTGTGTTAGCGCAGTTTCATCGTTCGCCTTCGCCTTCCTACTGTCGTTCATTATTGCGCTTTCGGCATATCTACACTCTAAACTCGAGGGGGCACTGCGCCCGTATATTTCGATTATGCGTTCAACACCGACTGTCGCAGTGATTCTGGTGCTTTTCTTGGTCGTGGACTGGAACTTCATAACATTCATCGTTGCATTCCTTGTGACATTCCCAATATTATTCGAAGGGCTACTACTGGCGTTCCGTAAAGTCCCCGCATCCGAAATTGACGCCGCGGCTGCACTAGGGATGAGTCGAGGGCAAATATTACGCCATATACACCTCGACAATATGAAGCGTGACATATTTTCCAGCGTTAGAGCGACTTTTGGGTTGAACTTGAAGGTAGTTATCGCGTCCGAAGTCCTTGGGATACCGCACACGTCTATCGGGTTGAGCATTTTGGTGGCAAAACAGAGCTTCAATTATTACGACGCCTGGACATTTCTAGTCGTTGCGGTCCTGTTAACATCTCTTCTCGAGTGGGGGTTGACGCGCATTTCTGGCACTTGAATTCGGGGTGATGGATCCAGCGCATCGTGGGACAAGCCCACCCACCATGTCACCCTTGGCTTTATGCCGAGGGTCCATAATGGTATGACTGACGCGTGGATCCAGCGCAGCGTGGGACAAGCCCGCGCCTGCCCTTGGCTTTATGCCGAGGGATGACAGTAAGGGTCAGTGTGTCACCCTTGGCTTTATGCCACGCTACGCTGGGATGACAGGGGACGTGGTGTTTGTGTCACCCTTGGCTTTATGCCGAGGGTCTATGAACACACCGCGCGGTGGGGTGTTGCGTTAGCGATTAAGACTTAGCGTTTAACTTTTGGCACTAGTTTGTGCTACACTATGTGAATGGGACTATTGGATAGATTTGAAAAAGGTGTTGAAGGCGCAGTTAACTCCGTCTTCTCGAAGATTGGCTCGCATGAATTGCGTCCAGTTGATTTTATATTGGCTCTGAATGAGCATATGGACAACCACTCGACGAGCATTAAGAATAACCGAAAAGTTGCTCCAAACTCATACACGATATTCTTATCTACGCCTGACTTTGACCGCATCGAGACTTGGGATCCTGTCGCGTTTGCCGATGAACTTGCCCAGAACTTGACCGAACATGCAAAAGCAGAGCAGTTTGAACTATTAGGAGACGTCGTCGTGTCGTTTGAGGAGAATGTACAAAACCAGGCAGGGGAGTATCAGATAAATTCAGAAGAGGTTGCGATGGAGTCTCCGATACCTGTTGATGCTATCAAACCAGTAGTCGGACAGGAGTTGCCTTCCGCATTGAGCGCAGGTGTGCCCGCAAGTCAAGCACCCGAGGAAAATGCTGACGCCAACTTGCCATACTTAGAGATTGAAGGGCAGAAATACTTCCTGACGAAACCCACAATGGTGCTAGGGCGCGGGTCCGACTGTGACATAATTCTTGAGGACACGTCCGCTTCTCGGCGCCATCTTGAGCTCCGTAGAACGCCAACTGGCACAATCGCCTCGGACCTCCAGTCGACGAATGGCATCTTCATTGAGGGCAACAAGACTGGTGCGGCAACACTAATCGACAGGAACACTATAACTGTGGGCAAGACTGTGATGATTTACCGTGAGGCACCCGCAACTCTTAATGCACCCGCACCTGCGACGCCTAATGTGGCAGCACTTGCAGAACAACCAGTGGCTGCTCAAACTCCTGGCTCTACGCCCGCTAAGTCATCACTCGCTGCCATGGCGCAACCGACACAGCAGCCAGTGGCACCGCAACAGCCAGTGCAACAGCCAGTAGCGCAACCCGCACAGCAACCAGTGGCACAACCAGTGCAACAGCCCGTAGCGCAATCACCCGCACAGCAACCAGTGGCACAACCAGCGCAACAGCCCGTAATGCAGCCAATGACACCGCAACAACCAGCGCAACAGCCGATAGCGCAGCCGCTGGCACAACAACCCGTAGCATCGCAATCAGCGTTAGGATCTACATTTTCCTCGCCAAGCGCGCCGCAATATGGGAACAGTTACGCTCCTGCACCTAGCCCTCCGCCCGCATCGCCTACCCAAGTTCCTCAACCCAATCCGTTCGACGAGCTTAACCTTTCTGAGCCGATGCCAAAACAGTAGGGGTATATGTCAGTATTCGTTCTCGCAATCTTGAAGTATGTCTATCTGGCATTACTTTGGGTGTTCGTGCTGACCGTAATCACACTAATCCGACGCGACATTTTTTCTACGCAGAAGTCACTTATGGCGCGTATGGCACACTCGTCGGCATTAAAATCCGCAAGAACTCTGAGTGCGGTCCGTCAGCCTGCCCAGTCGGGTGTTGCACTGCAAAATCAGGGTTCTACGCAGCCGAGTAACCAACCAACAGCGGTAAACGTGATTTCAGGGATTGCGGAGGGTGATTATTTCGCGTTAAACAGCTTCGAGGCGACGATTGGACGCGCTAACACCGCAACAATTGTGCTTGACGACTCATTTGTCTCGTCAGTCCACGCCCGCATTTTCAAGACTAATGACAGGTTCTATATTGAGGATTGTCGCTCAACGAATGGCACCATTGTGGACGGTAAGGCAATAAAACAGACGACACCCTTGCATTTAGGGAGCAAAATCGTGATCGGCAAAAATGTCCTGGAGTTAGTATAGCATGGTCAGTGAGAAAAATCTACAGTTTGATTTCGGGGCACGCTCCGACGTCGGGGTGGTGCGCGATTCTAATCAAGATTCGGCACTCGCGAGTTCAAATGTCCTGCTGGTCGCTGACGGTATGGGGGGGCACGCTGGTGGAGATGTAGCGTCAACAATTGCGACCACTATGCTTAGCGAACTCACGCAAGTTGCAGCGCCGCGCGGTCGTGCTCAAACTAGATTGTCAGTTTCGGACGCGGAACAACTAGTCAAAGACTCAATAACACAGGCCTACATCGCTATTCTGGACATCGTCAAAAATGAGCCTGAACTTGCGGGGATGGGCACCACTTTGACGGGAATAGTGCGCGCGGAGAACACTTTCCTGTCCTTCCACCTCGGTGATTCCAGACTTTATCGCTTACATGAGGGGACACTCACCCAGATGACTAAGGACCACACTTTCGTCCAGCGCTTAGTCGACTCTGGCAAGATTTCGGCAGAAGAGGCACGCAATCACCCACAGAAAAACGTGGTTGTCAGGGTGCTCGGTGATTTTGAAGTAGATTTCGAGCCTGACCTAGACTATATACCGATATGCGCTAACGACCGGTTCTTCATCTGCTCGGACGGGGTGTGCGGGACTGTCGACGACGATACGATTAGGCAGATTCTACTCGAGAAGTGTTCTCCTGAGGATGCAGCCAACGAGTTGGTCGACCTAGCGCTGCGAAATGGCTCAACCGATAATTGTACTGCTGTTGTAGCGGACGTCAAAGAGATTACGGGGGAGCCTCAGTTGCCAGTTTTTGCTGGCGCTACCCAGGAGGCACTCCAGGACCATCTCAACGACCTTGTGAAACGTGGGTCTGACACAGCGAAGAAAAAACACCCCACAAAGCAGCCCGAAAAGTTAGGGTTTTTCGACAAAATGCTCGAAACCGTGAAGTCCGTGTTTAACCAAGTCCTCCAATGATTATCCGTAGACTACTGCTTTCAATGCTTGCCTGCTTGCTGGGGTTCCTGTTATTCTTCACGCTCTACTCGAAGATGGGGACTGAAATTGGCACGACTTTCTGGGTAGTTTTCTCAGTTTCCTGCGTGCTCATAATACTTTCGGCAGTGTTGCAATTCAAACTCCTACCGCGCTCGGATTCCTTGATTTTCCCAATAGTGATACTGCTCAATATTATAGGCCTTGCGCAGATAAACCGCATCGATTATTCTGAGGACCGCATCTGGGACGACTACACCTTCGCGATTACCTCGCAACTGGTGTTCTCGCTAGTTGGACTTGCACTGGCGCTAATACTCTGCATCGCGATTCGAGACCACCGCAAATTGCGTAGTTATATCTACACCTCAATGTTCTTGGGCATCATTTTCCTAGTCCTACCGCTCATCCCGGGGCTTGGGCTAGAAACTTACGGTGCGACTGTCTGGATTAAGCTCGGACCATTTTCCGCACAGCCCGCAGAGTTCGCCAAATTGTTTTTGATACTCTTTTTCGCAGGGTACTTGACAATTAACCGTGAGCGCCTACAGTCCGCCGGGAAAAAGGTGCTCGGGATAAGTTTCCCACGCCTTCAAGATCTGGGTCCAATCATCGTCATCTGGATAGTGTCTCTCGTTGTCCTTATTTTCCAGCATGATTTGGGGACATCACTGCTTTTCTTCGGGCTCTTCATCGCAATTCTCTACACCGCCACGGGCAAGTCGTCATGGGCGATCCTCGGACTGTTAATGTTTGCGGCAGGGGCATCTTTCGTAATGAACTTCTTTTCCCACGCACAAGCCCGCCTACAAATCTGGCAGGACCCGTTCAATCCAGAGTTCTACGACAGGGCATACAATGGTTCAAGGCAAGTTGTCCAGGGGTTTTTTGCGTTAGCATCAGGATCACTTTTTGGCACTGGTATAGGGCAGGGCTACCCAGGCTTGACACCTTTCTCTAACTCTGACTTCATTTACACCTCTTTGGGGGAGGAGTTTGGGCTTACTGGGCTGCTCGCAATCCTTGTGCTATACTTATTGTTAATTGAGCGGTGTTTCTCAATCGCATTGCGCACGACTGACAAATTCGGCAAGTTAATCGCTTGCGGTGTGGGCTTTTCAATCTCGATACAGATTTTCGTGGTCATCGGTGGTATCACTGGGTTAATCCCCATCACTGGGCTGACACTCCCATTCATCTCGAAGGGTGGCTCTTCGTTAATCGCGAACTACTGTCTAATCGCACTGTTGCTAATCGTTTCAAATGGCACTAGAC
This sequence comes from Candidatus Ancillula kalotermitis, assembly GCA_031273495.1. Classification (GTDB taxonomy): domain Bacteria; phylum Actinomycetota; class Actinomycetes; order Actinomycetales; family Bifidobacteriaceae; genus Ancillula; species Ancillula kalotermitis. The sequence continues at coordinate 19,501 of JAISRT010000041.1, forward strand.
TCAAGGAGGAAACTGTGGTAGGCATCCAAAATGCACCTGAACCTGCTATACTAGTGGAAGATAGCACAAGACAGGGGTTATCGCATGGGAAATAGTATGAGCAAGGAAATAAAACTCCTTTCAATTTTTTGTGTGTCGCTGATTATAATCCTTATGCTGAGCACGACAATCATACAATTCTTCAGAGCGGACGAGTATGCTAAAAATGACTGGAATATGAGGAGCACTTACAAAGAGTTTGGTGTCGAACGCGGTAGCATTTTGGTGCAGAACGGCAATAGTCTCAAAGAAGTGGCTAAATCAGTGCCAGTAGACGACGCATACAAGTTTCAGCGTGTGTATTCCGACACTAATTACAGCCCTGTGACTGGGTATTTCTCGATTATCAATAAGAGTGACCGCGGTATAGAATATGCACTGGATGACGAGCTGAGTGGGAATATTGACGAGCTGGCAATCACGAATTTGGTCGACTTGGCAACTGGGAAGACTACGCGGGGTGCAGATGTAGTGTTGACGCTAGATGACAAGCTACAGGCGGCAGCGATGCAAGGGCTGAAGGACTCTGGGTTTAAGGGTGCGGTCGTGGCAGTCGAGCCTTCCACGGGTAAAATACTCTCACTAGCGAGCTACCCGAACGCCGATTACTCTAACTTCGCGAGTCACAACGCCGCAACAGCTTCAGAAGCCTACACACAAACTGTTAACGACTCGGACGCGCCGATGATCAACCGGGCAACGGACTCACTTCTTCCGCCGGGGTCGACCTTCAAAATTATGACTACTACTGCAGCACTAGAAACCGGTGAGTACACGCCTGACACATCAGTAGAGTCACCGTTGACGTATATTTTGCCGAACACTGCGACTTACCTACCGAATTACGCTGGCGGGAATTGTAGTGCCTCAAATGGTGTTGAAACGCTAAGCAGGGCACTCCAAATGAGCTGCAACACAACATTTGCTATACTAGGGAATAAGTTGGGCTCCACCAAGATGAAGAAGCAGGCCGATCAATTCGCAATCGGTGACGCGTTGTCTATTGCTGACGGGCAAAAAGGTGGCAGTTTTAGCGTCGTGAAGTCAGTGTTCCCCGAAAATGCGGCCCCAGATCGGTTGGCAATGGACGCGATTGGGCAGGCCGAAGTCAAGATTACGCCACTGCAAGACTGCTTACTCTCGGCGGCAGTGGCGAACAACGGCAAGATTATGAAGCCGTATCTCGTGGACCGCATTCAACAGCAGGATGCAACTATATTGCGCAAAACATCGCCTACAGTCCTCAAGACCGCTATGTCCGAGAAGTCTAGCCAGTATCTGCGTGATATGATGAGTAAGGTTGTATCTCAAGGAACCGCGTCAAGTGCCCGAATTTCAGGGGTGCAGGTGGCAGGCAAGACTGGAACTGCTGAAAACGCTTCGGACATGCTTCCACACTCATGGTTCACTGGATTTGCGCCGTCGGACAGTGATACTTCTGCCAAAATTGCGATTAGCGTAGTGCTCGAGAATGCTGCGAATAATTCGAACCCCGCAACAGTCCTAGCGCAGAAACTGCTGAAAACCTACTTGACGGAGCATGCATGAAGTTAAGTTCTGGGTCAGTAATCAACAATAGGTACACTTTGAGCACCGTGATAGGCAAAGGTGGTATGTCAGAGGTGTGGGAGGCAAAAGACGGCATATTGGGGCGCACGGTTGCTGTGAAAGTCTTCCGCAGGGAGTCAGCAGGAAATGATGACGCGCTCCAGAGGCTAAGGCTCGAGGCTAAGAACAATGCTATGCTTAACCATGAGAACATTGTGCAGCTTCATGACTATTATGAGGACGGTTCGACTGGATATATAATTATGGAACTCGTCAATGGGCACTCACTAGGTGAACTCTTGCAGAAAAACCGCATTATGAAGCTGGAAAACCTACTACCGATCCTAGTGCAAGTGGCGCGTGCTCTTGAATATGCACACAACAAAGGTGTTATACATCGCGATATTAAGCCAGGCAACATTTTGATACGTGCTGACGGCGTCGCGAAGATTACCGATTTCGGGGTGTCGAAGGCGTTTAACCAGGTTAATATGACCGCGAAGGGCATGGTGGTGGGGACTGCGCAATATTTGAGCCCTGAGCAGGCTATGGGGGACGGCGCGTCGGGGGCCTCCGACCTCTACGCACTTGGGGTAATTGCATACGAAGCATCGCAGGGAAAACGCCCGTTCAATGGCAAGAATGCTGTAGAGATTGCGCTGAGCCAGGTTAATGACAAAGTGCCTCCGATTAGTGCGCGCACTGACCCAGAGTTCGCTTCAATTGTGCTTGACCTGCTCGAAAAAGACCCCTTAAAACGTGAGGTCTCAGGGGAGGCTGTCGCGGTGCGTTTTGCCAACGTGTTGTCGCGGTTGACTACGCCCGCACAGAACCCGCCTAGAAACCCCTCTACTACTTCATCTTTACCTGAGAGTGCACGCACGGGGTCCGCGCCAAAGCACCAACTTGCCCGCGTTCGGTCTAGTCCACATAATGCCAGGGCAGTGCGCCGCGTTTCGAATTCAGGTGCTCCAAAGAAGTCAGTCACCCCCGCGAAGCCTATGAGAAGGAAGCGCCTCGATGGAGCGTCGAAGTTCGCGATGTTAATTATACTCCTGCTCCTCATACTACTCGTCATCATTCTGTTCAACATATTCTTTTAGATTTAATGCCAGTGACTTAACATTTGGAAATAATGTGCTACACTAGTGGTATACACCGAGTGTATAGTGGTGGCACTGTGTCTATTCACTCAGTGTATAGTCGGGCGGTCACACAGGAAAAGGGTACTTGTGTCATCTTTGGCTTTATGCCGAAGATCCATAATGGTATGACAGTACGCGTGGATCCTCGGGACAAGCCCAAGGATGACATGGGACAGACAAGCCCAAGGATGACATGGGACAGACAAGCCCGCGCCTGCCCTTGGCTTTATGCCGAGGGATGACATGGGACAGACAAGCCCAAGGATGACATGGGACAGACAAGCCCAGGGGATGACAGTAGTGTGTGCGCCAAAGCGGTCACACAAGAAAGGGAGACGGAATATGATGGACAAGTACATAATCAAGGCAGGTGCGCTAGTGAAAGCGTTCGGCGACAAGAAGAATGGCGAGTTAACTTACGCATTGAATGGCGCGAATCTCGGGGTGTATGAGGGCGAGATTCTAGCGATTATGGGTCCCAGCGGCTCGGGCAAGTCGACGCTGCTGTATGCACTGACTGGTATTATTGGCATCAACAGCGGGCGCATCGAGATTGACGGGCAGGACATCTTGAAAATTAAGGACTCGGAGTTGACTGCGCTGCGTCGCACTAAATTCGGGTTTGTCTTCCAGTTCAATAAACTAGTCCCGGAGCTGACTGCGCTTGATAATGTCGCACTGCCACTCCTGCTAAACGGTGTGAAACGCAAACATGCCTACGAAGAGGCCGAAAATTGGTTGGAGCGGGTTGGTATGAAGGACTTCGCTAACAAGTCTGCAACTGTACTCTCTGGTGGGCAACAGCAGCGGGTGGCAATCGCTAGGGCACTTGTAATAAAGCCGAAGATTGTGTTCGCCGACGAGCCGACTGGTGCTCTGGACGCTATGAACTCCGAAAATGTTATGCGCCTATTCGTGACGATCGCCAAGCAAACGGGCACTACAGTGGTACTTGTGACCCATGAGCCAAGCATTGCGGCGTATGCTGATCGTGAAGTCATAGTGCGGGACGGGAAGGTGCTGAGTAATGTATAGTCGACTGCTACTTAAATTCATCAAGTCAAATAAAGCGCGGTTCAGCTTAATCACTCTGGCTGTCAGTGTTGCTATAGTTTGCGTCCTACTGATACTCAGCGGCATTAACGCGGTCCTATTGAAACAGGAGCGGGACAACTGGGCTATATTTCAGGCTTCAACGCTCGACGAAGCGAACTACACAAGGCTCGCTGAGGTCTGGGAGAACTATGATGTCAATGTGGCTAAGGGCACACGTCCAGGCGATTGCTCAGTGACCCCAAAAGGCATTCAAGTGTTTTTGATACGCGGGCAAGGCGACTCTACTGGTTTCCCGTGGGTCAAGACGCCCGAAAAGGGTGAGTTCTACTTGTCTGAACGCTTGTCCGAAATCTGGGAGAGTTATAAGCGCGGCGAAGAGTTAGGACCGAGGTTTGACGACATCTTCTCAAGGCTAGGGGAGCGATATTTAGGGGTTTTGCCCAAGGAAATGACGCCGTCTCCGGACACTTTAATGGTGGTGAGATACTATTCTGATGAGGATGAAGTAAGGCTGATCAAGGCGAAGAAGGATATGGATGCGTGGAACACTGGTGAGGTGGACTTTTGCAGTAAAGAGGCACATCTGCTTACACTAGAAAGTGACCCTGGCAATGATAAATACACCAACCCGCAGTTTGACACTAACTTGGCACAAGAGCTACACCCGCGGATGAATATCTTTATGACGCTATTCGAGCTGATCGCCATCATTGGACTGCTCTTTCCGATATGCCTATTGATCTCGATTTCCACTGGACTCGGTGCAAAACAAAAGGAGCAGAGATTTGCAGCGATGCGATTAATTGGCGCGACTAAGGGGCAGATTTCACGGCTTATGGGTATAGAAACCGCAGTTTCAACGGTCATCGGTATCATTCTGGGGTATTTGGCGTTCAATATTTTACGGACACCTGTAGCACAGAACTTCACCCTAAATGGGACGCATTTCTATCAGGATGACCTAAATTACTCGCCCTGGCAGCTGGCACTGAGTATAGTTACGACAGTGGCATTGGCAATAATAGTCAACGCACGCAGTTTCAGTAAGGTCAATATCTCCCCGCTTGGTGTAGTTTCTGGGGCAAAAGTAAACACGAACCCGAGATTTCTAGGGCTGTTCGTATTGCTCGCTGGCGTAGGCATTACGGCTTATTTGCTCGCATCCACTCAGTATAACACAGAGCGTTCAGTCGAAGAATCATCGGCAACATTGAACATCTTCTTCGTTGGCTTCATTCTGACGCTTCTGGGGCTGTTGCTGTGCGGTTCTTGGGTGATTTACGCAGTGTCTAGGCGTCTTTCGTCAAGGGCAAACTCCGCACTGGGGATGTTGTCGTTCAAGCGCTGGGAGTTTATGCCACGGGTAGTTTTCCGCAGTTGTGCAGGTGTGATAGTGTGTATGTATATTGGGTCATTCGTCTACACTTTGGCAGGTGTATATAATGCGTTCGCCGAGCAGCAAGGCAATTTGCTGGACATTAACAATCCATTCAAGGAGATAGTCAGCATCGGCACAGTGTTTCTGGTCATCACAGTAATTATCGCTACTATTGGGCTGTCTGTTTCCACTGCTAACGGACTGCTTGAGCGTAAAGAATCGTTTGCCACACTGCACCTCTCGGGCGTTTCACTACGGCAACTTCGCGCCCTGGTGTTGATTGAGTCGGTAGTCCCGATGGTCTTTTCGGTTCTGATAAGTGCGGCACTAGGGTATTTTATGGCGAACACCATGCTAATTGCGAGCGCTAATTCGGATGACGCAATGGGTGGTATTATTTGGCGACTTGACACAAACCTGATTATAGCTACTCTCGGATGCGCACTGTTGTCGGCATTAGCAGTGCTACTTGTGTCGGTTTCACTCAGGAAAATCGTTGACCCACTGAGCAGCAGGAAGGAGTAGTATGAGCACTAGAGAAGCACTTTTGGGCATAATATCGCTTGAGCCGAGTTATGGCTATGAACTGAAGCAGAAATATGACCACCTCTTCGGTCAGAGTAAACCAATACTCTTCGGTCAAGTCTACTCAACAATTGCGCGGTTTCTACGCGATGGGCTGATTGAAGAGTGTCCGACTGACGGCTCGCAGGACAAGTCGGTGCGGGCATCAAAAAACGTCGGCGCTAAAAAACGCACACTAGAAACGGTCGGGACCACGAGAGAGGGGCCAGACAAGAAACAGTATAGCATAACGAGTGCTGGGCACGCAGAAATCGAGAAGTGGCTGCACACGCCCGAAGAACCAGTGCCCAACCTGCAGTTCACGCTGTATATGAAGTCGATGTTGAGCATCCTTAAAGGCGAGGACCCCAAGAAGTATTTGGACCTACAGAGAGGTAAGCATATCCAGAAAATGAGGGAATTGACGCATATGAAGTTGCAGGCGGTCGAGTCAAGTCACAGAGAAAACGCAATGCTTATAGACTATGCAATATTTCACCTTGAGGCCGACTTGAAGTGGATCGAAAAAGCGGTTCTGACTTTTCAAAAGGTGTGATTGTGTCATTCTTGGGCTTGTCCGTCCCATGTCATTCTTGGGCTTGTCCGTCCCATGTCATTCTTGGGCTTGTCCGTCCCATGTCATTCTTGGGCTTGTCCCGAGAATCCAGTTGGTGTCGCTTACTTATGGGTCCTCGGCATAAAGCCAAGGATGACAATAGGGGTGGTGTCGCTTACTTATGGATCCTCGGCATAAAGCCAAGGATGACAATAGGGGTGGTGTCGCTTACGTATGGATCCTCGGCATAAAGCCAAGGATGACAATAGGGTTGGTGTCGCTTACTTATGGATCCTCGGCATAAAGCCAAGGATGACAATAAGGGTGGTGTACAAGGATGACAATAAGGGTGGTGTCCAAGGATGACAGTAGTAGTGGGAACGACGCACTAGGATGACAAGCAAGTGCGAATGTGCTACAATACTGATATTAAGGTTGAGGCTTACGAGCTAGCATTGGGCAACGTTGACGCGTTGGATGTTTTTTTGCGTCTCCGAAGTGTTGATTCGCATTGCTTTATATTGGAGTCTCTTGAGGGCGCACACTGGAGTTTTATCGGCTGGTACCCCATTCTCGAAATCACACTCCGCAATGGACATTTCTTGCAGAAGAACTTAAAGAGTGGCGTGATGGAAGTTGACATTCAGACTGACGCACCCAAACAGTTGCTCCAACAAGTGCTTGACGATTTTCACTGCACGCCATCTGATCTGGAAAGTTTAACAAATATCTCCGAGCTCCCTCCGTTCACGGGCGGTCTGATGGGGTATTTTAGCTACGACTATATTAAGTATGCCGAGCCGACTTTGCGGCCATTTTTCGAGCGGATGAAGGACACTGAGCGGTTTAATGACTTCGACTTGATGCTGTTTAACAATGTTATCGCGATTAACAACAACACGCAGAAGATGGTGATTATCCACAACTCGTATGATGACACACCGTTCGATTATAAGCAGGTCTACAATACTGTGACATCTGCCCCGAAGTATAGTATGCAGGCATTAGAGATTCTTGAGGACCCCGATTTCATGTTCAACGAGCAGCAGTGGGGTGAAATTGTAGACAAAGCGCAGGAGCACATACAGCAAGGCGACATCTTCCAGGTAGTGCTCTCGAATCGGATGCAAGCGCGCGCTGAGGGAACACTTTTTGATGCCTACCGCGAGATGCGCGCCAAGAATCCGTCACCTTATATGTTTTACCTCAACTCTGACGAGCTCGAGATTGCGGGGTGCTCTCCGGAAACGCTGACGTCTTTGAGGCGTGACGGGCGTGAGGGGAACATGGTGGCTCGGACATTCCCACTTGCGGGGACGAGGCCACGCGGAGCGACCGCAGAAGAGGATGCACGTATTGAAGAGGAGTTGTTGAGCGACGAGAAAGAGCGTGCTGAGCACAATATGTTGGTTGACTTGGGGCGTAATGACATCGGCAGAATTAGTAAAATCGGGTCAGTTGAGGTCGAGGACTATATGTCAGTATCAAGGTTTTCACATGTCATGCACATTGGCTCGAAGGTGAAGGGCATTCTTGAGGACGGACTTTCGGCACTTGACGTTATTGAGTCAGTTTTGCCCGCTGGAACACTCTCTGGTGCACCCAAAATCCGCGCTTGTGAGATTATTGACTGCCTGGAAGGCGACAGTCGCGGGATTTACGGTGGGTGTCTCGGTTATCTTGGTCTGGACGGTCAGATGGATATGTGTATAACAATTCGGACAATCTACAAAAAGGGTGGCTATGTCTACGCGAGAAGTGGTGCCGGCATCGTTATGGATTCTAACGCGCGTTCAGAATACGTCGAGACAATCAATAAGATTAAGTCAAGCACTTTGGCTCTCGGGTTGGTGGTCAAATGAGGATACTATTGGTTGATAATTATGACTCCTTCACATTCAACGTGTATCAGATGCTCGGTGAACTCGTGCCAGAAATACTGATTAGACGCAATGATGCAATTACACCAGCTGAGGTCGAGTCATTGGGCATCACCCACTTAGTCTTGTCACCGGGACCCGGACACCCGAAGGACGCAGGAGTATGTGAAGACTTGATTCGACGATTTCACAACAGGATTCCGATACTTGGCATCTGTTTGGGGCATCAGGCGATTTGTGAAGTGTTCGGTGGCGAGATCGGGCAGAGTAAGGTCAAAATGCACGGTAAGCAGTCTAGTCTTAAATTGCTGGGCAACTCAATATTATACACTGGAATAGATGACACTGACATTCAGGTTGCACGCTATCACTCACTTTCACTTAACGCGGACACCTGCCCTCGCGATCTGGTAGTTTCGGCAGTCTCACAAGACGACGGCGAGGTTATGAGCGTGGAATGCGGCACAACATTTGGGACACAATTTCACCCAGAAAGCATATTGACCCCGCTCGGAGGCCGTATTTTAGCCAATTTTGTGCAGTACACATCGTAAAAAATAGAAACATAGCGCAAATGCTAAAAAAATGCGTACGGAGTGCTATACTAGTGCTATGGATATTCAAAAAGAGCAAGTTCGCGGTGGCAGTTACCTTCCCACCATCAAAATAGTTGGCGTCGGCGGTGCTGGAGTCAATGCGATAAATAGTATGGTAGAGTTCGGGCTCTCTGATGTTGAACTTATTGCAGTTAATACTGACACTCAACAACTCGTGATGTCTGATGCCGACACAAAAGTTGAAATCGGGCGTGCGTTAACTGGTGGTCTTGGCGTCGGCGGTGACCCAGAAATTGGGCGTCAAGCTGCCGAAGAAAGTGTTGAAGAGATTGAAGAGATACTCCGTGGCGCTAATATGGTGTTTATAACCGCTGGCGAAGGCGGGGGGACTGGCACTGGTGCTTCTCCTGTGATTGCGCGTGTTGCGAAGGAACTAGGGTGCTTGACTGTCGCAATTGTGACGAAGCCGTTTAGTTTTGAGGGCTCTTTGAAAATGGAAACTGCGCTAGACGGCATTGAAGAGCTTAAGAAAAATGTAGACTGCTTGATAACCATCTCGAGTGATAAACTACTGGTTGCTGGTGGTAAGAACATTAAATTTGCGCAGGCATTCTCAATGTGTGACGAAACTCTATTAAATAACGCGCGTGCGGTCACAGAAATGCTCACAAAAGCCGGCTATGTTAACGTTGACTTCAATGATGTCCGTAGCACAATGGAAAATGCTGGCACGGCTGTAATGGGTATGGCGACTGCTAAAGGTGAGGATCGCGCAATTAATGCTGTGGAGCAGGCGATTTCCTCTCCGCTACTCGAAAGCAGGTTAGACGGTGCCAAGGACGCGATAATTTGTTACTATTGCACTGAGGATTCTTTCTCGCTAACAGAAGTCCAACAAGCGAACACAATGCTGCAAGAGATGATTGACCCGCGGGCAAAGTTCAAGTTTGGTGTATACTATGATGACTTGATGCAGGATGATATGCGCGTAATAGTGATCGCTACTAAGTTCCCAGAGAATCAAGATGCTATACTAGAAGATGTAAACGATGTTTCTGACACGCCAGATGAACCCGTGCCAAGTCAACCAGAATCCGAAGAGGACGCCTTGAAACGCAAGCATGACCAACTAGCGGACTTCGGCACTTCGAATACATTTTCTAGCACAGCAACTCCGCATGCCCCGACATCCTCACTTGAGTCGGTGAGTTCATCGCTGAACAGAACTGTAGCGTCAGGGAAATATGACGTGTTCGATTCTACTGCGCAGGATTTCTCAAGCCCCAACAATGAGAGCCTATTTTCTTCGAGTCGCAATGCTACGCCTTCGACGAGCTTTGGTTCTGCAGGTGTGACCGAGACAAGCCATCCGCAGTTTGAAGACTCTTTGGAGTTACCGAGTTTTCTGGATGACTAGTCTTTAAGGATGCGGAATCTGGTGTTGAACTAAAATGAGCAGTTTACTTTACAATCCGAACTTGACATACCTCGAGAATTTTGCTCAAGGGCCGTTTGATATGCACGGAATTGCTGACACCACGGGAGTTTCACTACCATTCGGCATCCCCGCAGGTCCACTTCTGCACAGTCGGCACTGTATCGAAGCATTTAAGGCAGGGTTTGACATCTGCGTCTACAAAACTGTCCGCAATCAGCAACACCCGTGTAACGATTTCCCCAACGTGATGTTTGTGCACCCCGATGCCGAGGACATTTCGTTTGCGCAGGCGGATGCAGGTATACTCACTGATTTCGATATGCCACATATAATCAAGAATGTTAACATTTCCAACTCGTTCGGCGTTCCATCAATGTCACCTGATTTTTGGCAGGAGGATATGCGCAAGGCAAACGATGCTGCAGGAGAGAACCAACTCTTAATCGGTAGTTTTCAAGGGAGTGGCACTGTTCAGAGTTTCGTTGACGCTGCGAAAATGGTCACTGAAACTGGCGTGAAAGTGCTAGAGATGAACACGAGCTGCCCGAATGAGGGTAAGGATAACTTGCTCTGCTTCGATCCGCAGAAGGTGGGGGAGATTGCCGAGGCGGTCAAAAATGCGATTGGTGATCTAGAGTTACACATTAAGATAGCGTATATGCGCAAGTGCGGGACTGAGGAGATTGACGAGGCACTGCTTGACGAGTTGTTGAGGACCACTGTTGAGCGAGGTACTGTCCAGGGGATCGCTGCGATTAACACTATACCTTCGAGATTGGTCAACGCTAGTGGGGGCGACGCACTGACCGGCGGACGGTCTACTTCTGGGGTGTGCGGAGGTGGCATAAAGTGGGCAGGGCTAAAAATGGTTGAGGCACTTGACTCGCGACGTGACAGACTTAGGGAGCGGGGTGTAGACTTCTCGATCACAGGGGTCGGTGGGGTTGCTGATTTCGCGGACTACACTGAGTACCGGGGTGCTGGTGCAGATAGCGTGCTCGCTGCGACTGTGCCCATGTTTAACCCGCGCATGGCAATCGAGGTGAAAAAACAGGCGCTACTCGCTACGCTGTAAGATTAGCTCAGTTGTTGTTACTTCTGTAGTGGGCGATACTGGACAGGGGAGACCTTGGCAACTTGTTGCCTAGTTCGGAGCGTGGACCAGCGACCTCCTGCGTGTCGAGCAGGTGCTCTAACCAACTGTCGTTACATTTCGCTTCGCTCTTTTCTTACCTCGCCTCGCTTGCGCGTCGGCTCGAGCACACTCCGCTCGTTTACGCCGCCGAATGAATCGGACGGCTACTCGCTACGCTGTAAGATTAGCTCAGTTGTTGTTACTTCTGTAGTGGGCGATACTGGACTTGAACCAGCGACCTCCTGCGTGTCGAGCAGGTGCTCTAACCAACTGAGCTAACCGCCCGTGTCAATTGATGTTATTAGTGTAGCAGATGTTTGTCGTAATGTCAAATCAGGGACCGAGAACATTTCCCCATACTTTTTTTCGAGCCATGGTGGGAAGGAACAAAATGTGAAGAGGAATTGCCCGATGGTTAGAAGTAGTGCCTTAAACCACAATTTCAAACACGATTTAACTTTTTTGTGACTGTTGTGCTATAATACTGATATACGGGGCGCTCTACGCGTTGACTCTATCTTATTGAAAGGAAAAACATGGCAGTAAATGCAGAAAAAGACTTGAACAAGGTCCGCAATATTGGAATCATGGCGCATATTGACGCAGGAAAGACAACAACGACTGAGCGCATTCTGTATTATGCAGGTGTTAACCACAAGATTGGTGAGACCCACGACGGCGAGTCTACTATGGACTGGATGGAGCAGGAGCAAGAGCGTGGCATCACGATTACGTCTGCGGCAACTGCTTGCAAATGGGGACAGACCCACATCAATATTATCGACACCCCTGGACACGTTGACTTTACCGTTGAGGTTGAACGTTCACTCCGTGTCCTTGACGGTGCTGTTGCAGTTTTCGATGGTAAAGAAGGTGTGGAACCGCAATCTGAGACCGTATGGCGTCAGGCCGACAAGTATAATGTTCCCCGTATCTGTTTCATCAACAAGATGGACAAACTGGGCGCAGACTTCTACTTCTCGATTGAGACCATCAAGAACCGCCTGAAAGCTAAGCCTATTCCGATTCAACTCCCAATTGGTGCGGAGGATTCTTTCGAGGGTGTAATCGACTTGGTGACTATGAAGGCAATCTCTTGGGGTAATTCTGAGGACCACGGCAAGAAGTTCGAGACACTTGACATTTCCGAAGTAGACCGCGAAGTGCATGTTGCCAATAAAGATGGCGTTAAGAAAGTTCACAAGTTGTCAGACCTCGCTAAGCAGTATCGTGCGCAATTGCTTGAAGACATCGCTGAAACTGATGAGGACTTGATGGAGCACTATTTAGAAGAGGGCGAACTGACCGTGGACGAAATCAAATCTGGTCTGCGTAATATAGTCCTGAATTCGCTAGGTTTCCCAGTACTCTGCGGCTCGGCATATAAAGACAAAGGCGTCCAGCCAATGTTAGACTGCGTTGTCGATTACCTACCGTCGCCACTTGATGTGCCCGACGCTGAAGGTGTTGACCCCGATGATGAGGAAAAAGTACTGACCCGTAAGGCTGATGCAAGCGCACCGTTTGCTGGACTAGTCTTCAAAGTGGCTACACACCCATTCTACGGAGAGTTGAATTATATCCGTATCTATTCGGGGAAGGCTAAACCTGGTGACACAGTGTTAAACCCAGTGCGCGGTAAGAAAGAGCGTATCGGTAAGATGTTCCAGATGCACTCTAATAAGGAGAACCCAGTTGACGAGGCGATCGCTGGACACATTTATGCGTTCATCGGCCTGAAAGACACTTCTACGGGTGATACACTATGCGACGAGAAGAACCCTATTTCGCTTGAAGCGATGACATTCCCAGAACCAGTGATCAATGTTGCGATTGAGCCTAACTCTAAAGCGGACCAAGAGAAGCTGTCTATCGCGATCCAGAAGTTCGTCAAGGAGGACCCAACTTTCCGCGTCACGCATGACCAGGAGTCAGGGCAGACCATTATTGGCGGTATGGGTGAACTGCAACTTGACATTTATGTTGACCGTATGAAGCGCGAGTTCAAAGTCGAGGCTAATGTCGGTAACCCGCAGGTGGCGTATCGTGAGGCAATTCGTGGGACTGTTGACCAAGAATACACTCACAAGAAGCAGTCTGGTGGTTCTGGTCAGTTCGCTAAGGTGCAGATTAAGTTTGAGCCACTTGAGGTTGAAGCTGGTTCGGACCAGATATTCGAGTTTGTCAATGAAATCAAGGGCGGGTCAATCCCCAAGGAGTACATCCCTGGAGTTGAAGTCGGAATCCAGAAGGCAATGCAGAACGGTATCATCGCTGGCTACCCAGTTGTGGGTGTTAAGGCGACACTTTATGACGGACAGACGCATGATGTTGACTCGTCAGTCTACGCCTTCGAGTATGCTGGACTACAAGCATTCAAAGAGGCTGGGAAGAAGGCGAACCCTGTGTTGCTCGAGCCTATTATGGCAGTTGAGGTGCGGACGCCCGAAGAGTATTTAGGATCAGTTATTGGTGACATTAACTCTCGTCGTGGTATTTTGCAACAGCAGTATGATGCCACTGGTGTAAAAGTAGTTGACGCGAAAGTTCCGCTGTCTGAGATGTTCGGTTATATTGGTGACTTGCGCTCGTTCACGCAGGGCCGCGCAGTGTTCTCGATGCAGTTTGACTCTTACGCTGAGGCTCCACGTAACATTGCCGAGGAAGTAATCAAGAAGACCCGCGGCGAGTAACCCTCACTAGCGTGGCACCCTACCGCACCCCGTGTGTCATCTCCTGACACACCGCACCCCTCATGTCATCCCAGCGTAGCGTGGCATAAAGCCAAGGGCAGGCGCGGGCTTGTCCGCCTCATGTCATCCTTGGGCTTGTCCCGAGGATCCATACGCCGTGTGCACCTTGTCGCATCCACTTCGTGGCGGTGCTTCACTAGCCAACTTAGTGCGCCCACACCTGCACCCCGCTGTGCGGGATAGGCACAAGGGCAGGCAGTAGACTAAGTAAAACGCAAAACGCCCACCGCAGTTTAGTACAGTGGGCGCAGGCGGAACCTTGCGAAGGATAAATATTAGGTATTAGCAATCGTAGTATAGTTCGAACTCGTGCGGGTGAGGGCGAGTCTGGAACTCCGCTGCCTCTGCACGCTTGAACTCGAGCCATGTTTCGATGAGGTCCTTAGAGAACACATTGCCTTTCATCAAGAACTCAGAGTCATTCTCAAGCGCGTTAAGTGCCTCTTCAAGTGAGACTGGAACATGCTTAATGCTCAACTGCTGATCGGCACTCAGTTCGTAGATGTTAGAGTCCACAGGAGATGGTGGCTCGATATGGTTCAAAATACCGTCTAGCCCTGCCATCAACTGAGCAGCAAACGCAAGGTATGGGTTAGAACTCGGGTCTGGAACACGGAACTCGATGCGCTTCGCCTTCGGATTGTCACCAGTAATCGGGATACGAATTGCAGCCGAGCGGTTACGTGCTGAATAGACAAGATTTACTGGTGCCTCGAACCCAGGAACTAGGCGGTGATACGAGTTTGTCGTCGGGTTAGTGAAAGCGATTACAGCCTCTGCATGCTTGATTAGCCCTCCAATATACCAGCGAGCGATGTCACTTAGGTCGCCATACTTACCAGACTCGAAGAATAGGTTCTCACCGTTCTTCCAGAGCGACTGGTGGCAGTGCATGCCAGACCCGTTGTCGCCAGATATTGGCTTAGGCAGGAATGTTGCAGTCTTGCCGAACTCGTTGACAGTGTTCTTGACCACGTATTTGAAGCGTAGAACGTCGTCCGCAGCGAACTTCAGCTTGTTGAACCGGTAGTTGATCTCCTGCTGGCCTGCAGTCCCGACCTCGTGGTGTGCACGCTCGATATGAAGACCTGTTTGCGCTAGACGAGCAGTAATCTCATCGCGTAGGTCAGCGAAATGGTCAACTGGGGGCACAGGGAAGTAGCCACCTTTGAAACGAGGCTTGTGTGCCAGGTTTCCGCCAACTTCTTCTGCACCAGTATTCCAGGCTGCTTCTTCGGAGTCAATAGTGTAGAAACTACGAGCAGCACTAGTCTCGAAACGGACATCATCAAAAATGTAGAACTCCGCCTCAGGTGCGAAAAACGCTGTGTCTGCAATCCCAGTTTCCTGTAAGTATTTCTCAGCCTTCATCGACACTTGACGTGGGTCACGCGAGTATGGCTCATTTGTGAAAGGGTCTACAACATTCATGATCACCACTAGCGTGACATGGTTGCGGAACGGGTCAATATACGCAGTCTGCGGGCAGGGTAGAAGTTTCATATCGGACTCGTTAATTGATTGGAAGCCACGAATCGAAGAGCCATCGAACGCGAATCCTGCCTCATAGTTGTCCAAGAACTCATCGACCGGAACATTGAAATGCTGTTGCACTCCAGGAAGGTCGGTGAAGCGGATGTCTACAAACTCAACCTCGTTGTCTTCAATATAACGTGCGGTCTCATTCTTATTGGTAAGTAAAGCCATATTTAGGTCCTTTCTGTCTAATGTCAGTAGTATAGCACATTTTGTAGGCGGACTCAAAAATGCATTGCGTAATGTTAAGGAAATGTTAAGTTACGTGAACTCTTCGTCATTTTTTCATTATCATACCATCACGGGGCCACGGCCCCCCACCACCCAAGGCCAGTGTAGCATGAAGTCGTGTCGTCAAGGTGCTAAGAGTGCACTGTGGTTAATAAGTGCGGTTTTTATCGAGTGAAGTTCGCGCGAGAGAATATGCTACAATATATGCATGGTAGAAACAGTGAAGATCCAGAAGGTGATCGCACAAGCAGGATACGCGTCTAGACGGGGCGCCGAAGACTTAATCCTCGACGGACGGGTTGAGGTAAATGATGAAATTGTGTTAGACGTCGCTATGCGCATTGACCCAACAAAAGACGTTGTGCGAGTTGACGGCGAGAAGGTGAACTTTGACCGTAATATGGTGACTATTGCCGTTAATAAGCCCAAAGGTGTAGTTTCCGCAATGGAGGATCCGCAAGGTCGCCCTACACTCTCCGATTTAGTGGGCAACAAATACGGGCGCTTGTTCCACATCGGACGCCTGGACACTGCGACGGAAGGGCTAATACTTATGAGCAATGACGGGGACCTAGCCCAGTTGATCGCGCACCCCTCAGGTGAAATACAAAAGGTGTATGTTGCGACTGTGAACGGCAAAGTCAAGGAGTCCGAGTTGAAGCTGCTGGCAAAAGGGTTTGAACTCAACGATGGCTTCACGAAATTCGATAAGGTCAGGATATTGGCGCATGCGCAGGACCAAACTGTTCTCGAATGTGTGCTCCATAGCGGTAAAAACAGGATAGTTCGCCGTATGCTGAAATACGTTAACCATCCGGTTCAGAAACTCGTGCGGGTGCAGATAGGGCCAATTCGGCTGGGTGAGTTGAAGTCGGGAAGGGAGCGTGTCCTGAGCGACACAGAGGTCTCCGCAATCGAAGCGTTGGCGAAGAGGGGCAAGAAGTCCTCTCAGTTTGACATCTCTGTGCGCAAGAAAGACCGTGAGAAACGACTGGATAGGAGAAAATGAACAATAATAACGCGGTAATTGCAAACGAGCTGAAATTAAAGCGCACTCTGAAGGCTAGACACCTCAATATGATCGCGCTCGGCGGCTCAATAGGGACTGGACTGTTCTTGGCGTCAGGTGGATCAATCGCTCAAGCTGGACCGGGTGGGGCACTTTTAGCCTACACTCTAATTGGCGTTATGGTCTACTTCTTAATGACTTCACTAGGCGAGATGTCCACGAATATGCCGACGTCTGGCTCGTTTTCCGAATATGCGAAGCGGTATTTCGACAAGTCGCTCGGATTTGCGTCAGGCTGGAACTACTGGTTTAATTGGGCAATCACACTAGCGTCCGAGCTGGCTGCAGCGGCCGTGATAATGAAATTCTGGTTCCCTGACGTGCCGGGCTGGATTTTTAGCCTACTGTTCTTGTTCATCATCTTGGCGTTAAACATCATCTCTGTCCGTGGGTTTGGGGAGTCCGAATACGTCTTCTCATCGATAAAAGTCGTCACGGTTATAGTGTTCATAATCGTCGGTGCTGGAATAATACTGGGGCTCTGGGGTGGCGAAGGGCACACTGTTGGCTTCGAGAACTGGTTTATAGGCGATGCGCCCTTCCATGACGGTGTTCTGGGGGTCCTTGCGATAATGATGATTGCGGGGTATTCATTTCAAGGCACTGAACTACTGGGAGTTGCCGCAGGTGAGACTGACGACCCGAAGAAGAATGTGCCCAAAGCAGTCCGTCAAATATTCTGGCGCATAGTGTTGTTCTATATGCTCTCAATATTCGTGATTGGCACCCTAATACCATACACTAATGAGAACCTTAGCCTTGAAGATGTCGCGGTGTCGCCCTACACATTAGTCTTCTCGCAAATTGGCATCCCTGCTGCGGCGTCAGTCCTGAACGCAGTGATCCTAATCGCGGTGCTCTCTGCGGGGAACTCCGGTACTTATGCCTCAACTAGAATGCTGTTTGCGCTGGCGGAGCAGGGTGAAGCGCCCAAAGTGTTCAGTCAGGTGTCCAAGAACGGAGTCCCTGTTCCCGCGCTGCTGCTCACTATTGCGGTCGGCGGTGCTAGTTGTCTGAGCTCAATAGTTGGGGACGGCGAAATGTATAACCTACTGCTCAACATTTCGGCGCTGGCAGGGTTCATTACGTGGTTTATCATCGCACTGAGCCATTATCGGTTCCGCAAAGCCTTCATTAAGCAGGGTAAAAGCCTGGACGATCTGCCATTCAAAGCCAAGTTCTTCCCAGTCGGTCAGCTCCTCGCACTGTTTCTCTGTGGGTTCGTCATCATCGGGCAAGGTTTTTCGGCATTTTCTGATACAGGCGTGGATTGGAACGCGCTACTTTCGACATATATTGGCGTCCCAGTATTCTTCGTAGTCTACTTTGCCCACAAGTTTAAGCATAAAACTCGGCTTGTGCGGCTTGAAGAAATGGATCTCGACGGGATCGATAACATACTCAAGTAAAAAGTGCTATACTATTGCAATGACCCAAGAACGATTTTTCACGCGCTCTAATAAAGCCGTTTGTGGTATATGTGCCGCAGTATGTATTTTGCTGACTTTAACGCTTTCGAGCTGTATTGACTATTCCGCAAAGGACACCGAAAAAGTGGAGTCGAATTCAAATGTGCTACCCAGTCTAAAAGTTGAGTTTGACGGCAAGAATGAGCCTAAAGTGGAATATGATGCTACTGCCACGATTCCAGTTGAAGTGATTGATGAAAATGCTGACGTCGCTCGGAATGTCTCAAAAGTGGTCAGCCATGGTGAAGGCACAATCCAGAATGGGCAGACTGTCGCGCTAGAATATTTGTATTATTCGATGCCGGGGTTCTCTAAACAGTTTTCAACTTGGGACGAGGGCGCGAAGGTGCAGAAGTTGACGGTCAATAAAGATGACCAGGACTCAAATTCACTCTCAAAGTTGCTGTTAGGGCTTGGGAAAGGTGCTATCGTTGCGGTTGCCACTCCAGGATTTGATATGCAGACCCAGAAACTTGACCTATCTGGCACCAACTACACTGTGCAGATACTCATTGTCGACGACTTCAAGAATCCAACCACGAAAGCGGAGGGCACACCTGTCGATGATGCCTCATTAGATCCCAAGTTGCCTAAAGTCACGCTCGCTACGGACGGGACACCTTCGATTAAAATACCTTCTAGCTTCATTATGCCATCTTCGAGTGTGAGTGAACAGCTTAAAAAGGGCGCAGGGCCGAAGTTGGACAAGGTTTCAAACATCTCGTTCGCGTATTCGGCATTTGACGCAGACACTTCGGAGTTGATTCAGTCCACTTGGGACACGAAAATACCGTTGACTGCGACGCTAGGGCAGACCAATATGGCGTGGCAGACTGCGCTTGAGCACGCATCAGTCGGCGATCAGTATTTAATTATTGTGCCAAAAGGGGGTGAAAACAGCACTTCGAAGGACTTGAACCTGATCTTTGTTGTCGATGTGCTTGATGAAATCTAGTGTTAAGTAAAATTATTTCTGGTGTGCTTGTAATCGCGGGGTTACTTGTCATGATTTTTGCCATAACGTTCTCCAATAACGAATCGGCAACTCAGAATATAGTTAAGGCGGAGCTAGCAATCGATAAGGCATCACCAACTATTGTGATTACTGACACTGGTGTGCTTGAAGCGATGAATCCATCAATCTCTGCTGTAGTTTCAACAGACTTCGCGGCGTCACTAAATGTTGCGGTCGGTGCATCGTATGACGTCAACGCCTGGATAGAGCAGGTCAATACTATCAATATTACGGGGATTTCACCGCAGGGTAAACTTCTGCTCCAAAATAGGGACAACTTAAGAGACGAAGTTCGCGGTACATCCTATTTGTCGGACATCTGGAATTTTCAGAACACCCAGAAGAACGAGGCAAAAGTAGACTGGGTAAGGCCGAATGACAATAACTACTCGATAATATTTGTGATCACCCCTGACGACACTGCATTTCAAAGTGGAACTGCTACGATCACGTTCAGCTGGTTAAATAAAAGCAATAGTGCATTTCTGGTGACTGGAGTTGTGATCTCTATCTTCCTATTCGTCTCGGCGTTATTGCTAGTTGTGTTGAGGCGACGCCAGAATAAAAACGGTTCACATTTCGGGGACGTTAAGCGACTGAAAGATATTGTGGTCACCAAAAACAAGTTCTCACTGCCACAGACTGAGCAGATTCAATCGGTGAA
The DNA here is from genome assembly GCA_031273495.1 of Candidatus Ancillula kalotermitis. GTDB lineage: Bacteria > Actinomycetota > Actinomycetes > Actinomycetales > Bifidobacteriaceae > Ancillula > Ancillula kalotermitis. The sequence goes on from JAISRT010000041.1 coordinate 39,534, forward strand.
AGACTTCATGCAGAACGAGAAAAGTGCAGGCACTAACTCATCTTCACTTCTAACGACGGCAACACTTGGGCAGAAGCACACTGCGTCCTATTTCACATCAGTCCTCGACGGCAACACTGAGCAGAATGCAACCCCAGAAAGTAACGCGTTCCAGAGCAACAGCCTTCCTATTGACTCAGCGTCCTTGAGCTTTAAGACTTCGAGACTCATTGTTGAAGATGAGAATAAGACAACCCGAAAGCAACTGCGAAAACGGAAAGACGGTAGTAGTTCAAAATGGAGAAAGGGACGCAAATGAAGAAGTTTTGCCTACTGTCAGCACTTTGCCTGGTTTTGAGCCTCAGTGTGCCCTTTGGTCTGAGTAGTTGTGGGTCTGACGAGAGCGCGATTAATGACACTAAAGTGAAGGGAACTGAGAGCGGTGGTGAAAAGAATGTTCCAGTCCTTCAAGTCGAGCAGATTACGCCAATACTCAGTAAAATAGTTGCCAAGATTGATGAGGCTGCCGCGCAGAAAAACCTCAACCTATTAGATGAGCGCGTCCAAGGGGCGGAAAAGCCTTTGATGACGACAAAACTGCGTATTAACGCTAACGACCTGCAAGTTATCCCCTCGATTAAGCAGTATATAGTAACTAACACTAAGTCATGGCCGAGAACGATATTCCTGATTGGTGAAGATGCATCGACTAAATTGGCGAATAAGCTATATGTGCTCCAGCAGAATAATGTGCGCGATAATTATAAGGTCTCCGCTAGTGTTACACTTTTTGACTCACAACAACTTCCCAAGTTCGACGTCCCGAATCAGGGGAGCGCTAATGTTAAACTGACCGAAACGGGGTATGAGTCTTCAATCCCGGACATATTGACTAAATACTCTGACCTGTTAAGCAACGGGACCGACTCACATTATGCAAACGACTTCGCGATAGACCAGCTCCAGACGCAGATTCGCTCGGCGCATCAAATTGCCAACGATCAGCTGTCACAGCTTGGGGGGCAACAATCCGAAGTCTTTAACTTTGTGCCCGAAACATTTTCCGCACTGAAAACTTATGATGGTGGCGCGCTCTGCGTGGCGGAGTTCAAGTCAACTTGGGTGCGCAGTCTGCCAGGGAATTTCTACGCGACGACAGCTACTGAGGCGGAGAAAACACTCTTCGGGGACAGCCAACGGGGGCACACTATTGAAGCGGACTATATCACTGAAGTTCTAATGTATATCCCCAAGAAAGTGGACAACGCGAAGAATGCGTCAAGTTCACTAAAAGTCTTCGGTGCAGAGCGCTTTCCTGTTGAAGTCCGTTCGCGCTAAGATTGCACCACTTCACCGCGCCGACTTCGGGATAATCATTGATGCGAACAGACTGCTCAAAACCAAGTTCGGTATGCAGTTACGGCTGAGTTTCATGCGTGCATCTTGTATCAGGTCAATTTTGAGGTTGATGTCTTTCAGGGTCTGTGCAGCCGCCAGGGAAGTAATTTCGTTCTGGTGCATCTTGTTGACAGGTGGCACATTACTTCGGGTCTTCGCCATCATCACATCACGCCAAAGTTCAAGCACTTGCTGTAGGCGGATGTCAATATAGTCGCGAGCCGCCCGCTTCTTAGCCAGCTCCCTTTCGTCGTCTAATTGTTTGAAACGCACACGGTAGTTTGGTGGTATCGTCTTAAGGTCCTGTATGCCTAGCGTGCTCTTAAGTTCGTCCGTCAAGGCGTCGTATCGCTCGTTAATCACGTCTTCATACTCGGTTTTTGCCCCAGAGATGATGAAGTCACTCAGCATTACTGCGTCGGCAATCGTTTCAAGTCCCAGCGCTCGTTTCGTCACTTCTAGGCGGCTGTCCAGTGCTGACTTATTTTTAGAGAGATACCGCGCTATCCCGACATGGTTTCCACTCAGGAGTGCACATATTTCCGCAGTTTCAGCGTCAATTCCTTCTGCTATCAGTAATTCCACTACCGCTTCGAGACGGGGTGTTTTGAGGTGTATCTCAGTCGCCCGAGAACGTATCGTTGGCAGTAAATCTTCACTTGACGGCGCTAAAAGAATCCAGATAGTGCTGTATATTGGCTCCTCAAGCGCTTTTAATAGGGCGTTCTGTGCTTCAGGTGTTAAGCGATCGGCATCATGTATAATGAACACACGGTATTTCTGGTTGCTTGGCATAAGCGCAGACTCCGAAATTAACCCACGAACCTCTTTGACACCAATTGACAATCTGTTGGTTTGCACAATATGAACATCACTCAGATCGTTGAAGTTCTTGTCGTTACCGAGTAGCAGGTGGGTAAATGCGTATGCCAAGTCACTGCGTCCCGAGCCTGGAGGACCACAAAATAGGTAGGTTGAGCTGACCGAATCGTTTTCTACGGCAGATGTTAAGCAATCGACCGCATTATCTTGGTCAACTACACGTTCAAAATACCCCAGCTTCGCCTTTGCGTTACACCTCCCCGAATTTGGGTCGATCGCTCCGCGCTCTCTGCTCCCCTCGCTCATTCATTCGCTCAAACACACTCCACTCATATTCGGCACCGAATAAATCGGACGCCTATTCGCTACGCTGGTCGCTTTTGGTGTCATGATAGATTTGTTACACCTCCACCTTCTGGTGTGTCAGCATACAATTCACGGCTTTTGCTACCCGGTCGGCAATAATATCGACGTCGTCATCACCGCTTAGAACGAGCCACCGACCGCCCTCTGCAACAGTTTCACCCTCTGACAGCTCAAGGAACTTCTCGCGTGTCCGTTCAAAAAAGTCAATCTTCGAACTCTCTAAGCGGTCTTTCTTTTCCCCACTGGACTCTACGCGGTTCTTAGAAATGTGCGCCTCGATGTCGAGTAAAACTGTCAGGTCTGGAGTTAAGCCATGCGACGAAAACTCATTACAGGTCATAATAACGTCCTCGTCAAGTTTGCGTCCTGCAGACTGATAACATATCGTCGAGTCTGAATAGCGGTCACTAATCACGATTGCACCACGGTCGAGTGCTGGCTTAATCAGTTTTGCCACATGTTCCGCGCGGTCCGCCAAATATAACAGTAGTTCGGTCCTCTTGTCAATATCGTCGCCATGTAGAATCTCCTGCCGAATTCTCGCACCAATCGGAGTCCCACCTGGCTCTTTCGAGACGACAACTTCACGCTCTGGGAAAAAATTACCCAGGAATTCCCTCAACTTGGCGATCTGGGTAGTCTTCCCAGAACCGTCGATACCTTCAAAAGTGATGAACATTCCACTAGTATAGCACCGCGTGAAAAAAGTGCTACAATAATGGTATGAATAATGTTATTGCAATTGATGGTGGTGCGGGGACTGGCAAGTCGTCTACCGCTAAACTTTTGGCGAGTCGACTACACACGAAATATTTGGGCACTGGTTTAATCTACCGTGCGGCGACGTATTATTGTGTCCTGCATGAAGTGCCACTTGAGGACGAGGTTAGCGTGTATTGTGCGATTCTACAATTCGTTGAAGAGTATCAGCAGGGGATAGGGCTCAAGACTGATTTCGACCCAGATGACGTCAAGTTTTACTACGCAGGTGTTGAAATAAGCAGTGCGCTACGTGACCTAGAGCTGACGCGGAAAGTGCAGTTTGTGTCATCGAACCTGCGGGCAAGAGCATTATTAGTGAAGATGCAGCAGGATATTGTCACCGAGTTTCATGAGCAAGGTATCGTGCTAGAGGGAAGAGATACAACGGATGTTATTGCACCAGACGCGCGCGTGCGGGTAATCTTAACAGCGTCGAGTGCAGTGCGCGCGGTGCGACGTGCGAAGGACCTCGGGGAGCTTAATGTGTCCGAAATTGAGAAAAAGTTGCAGGAACGTGACGCGAAAGACGCGGAGGTTACCTCGTTCGAAGCGCCAAATGATGCGGGTATACACGTTATCGACACATCTAACTTAACAATAAGTGAAGTTGTAGACAAAATAATGCTATACTAATGGAATGACTGATAATAAAAACTTTGAAGCCGTAAACTCGGCGTTTGATGCTGTTTGTCCTGGTGCCTCAGGGGCCACTGAAGAGTCGATGCAGACCTTCATCACACTGTTCAATAATGAACTTAACTACGGGCAGGGGCTTAGCCTGAAACGCGCGTCAAGTTATGACATACATCTTGCGCTCTCCAAAACTGTGCGGAACTATATGGCGAAGAGGTGGAACGCGACCAACGAAGATATGACCCCTACTGCACTCGGTGGCGAACCCAAGGGTGACACACGTGTCGTGGCCTATTTGTCTGCGGAGTATTTGCTCGGAAGTCAGTTGCAGAACGCTATTTTAACTACAGGGCTTGAAGAGACAATTCGCGCGTCGTTCAAGCGCATTAGTGAGAACACTGGGATTGAGTTGAACTATGAGGACATTGTTGCACAAGAAGTTGAGCCAGGTCTAGGAAACGGCGGGTTGGGGCGGCTTGCGGCATGTTTCATTGACTCACTAGCAACATTGAGCATCCCAGCATTTGGGTATGGAATACGCTATGAATACGGCATTTTCCGTCAAGCGTTCGAGAACGGCGGACAGGTAGAGTATCCTGACAACTGGCTTGAGTTCGGGGACCCGTGGGAAGTCACACATCCCGAGAAATATCAGCTCGTAGGGTTCGGTGGGCATGTTGAGAATTATGTTGACCATGACGGGCGTAACAGGAAGAAGTGGGTGCCGAATTGGAAAGTTATGGCAATTCCGAACGACTGGATGGTGCCAGGATATAAAACTGCGAACGTCAACACACTGCGACTTTGGAGTGCCCGCGCAACGCAGACTTTCATACTGAGCAAATTCAATGTGGGTGATTATATTGATGCGGCTTCCGAGCAGGTGCGTGCCGAGAATATCAGTAAAGTGCTCTACCCCGAGGACTCGACGCTTCAAGGTAAAGAACTTCGCCTACAACAGCAGTATTTCTTCGTCGCAGCGTCAATTAAGGACCTCTTGCAAAATCGGTTCGGGCGTGTTGAGGTCACTGACGAGAACCCGTCTGGGATACCTTGGGACGCAGATTTGAGCAGGATTCCAGAGTTAATATGCTTCCAACTAAATGATACGCACCCCGTAATCGGCATCCCCGAGTTGTTGCGTATACTGATTGACGAACGCGGCTGGGAGTTTGAGCCAGCGTGGGACATCGTTAAGCGGACGTTCAACTACACTTGTCATACTCTACTGCCAGAAGCGTTAGAGGTTTGGCCTGCGGACTTGCTGGGGTCTATACTGCCACGTCACCTCGAGCTGATCAAGCAGATTAATGACGTTTGGCTAAGCGAAGTGCGTGCACAGTCTAAGGTGGAGAATCCTCGAATTACACCTGCCCAGGCGGAAAATATGTCGATTATCGCAGGTGGGTCTTATTCAGGGAGTGAAGCTGTCCAGATGGCGTATCTTGCTACAGTCGGCAGCACTAGAGTTAATGGTGTGGCTGAACTACACTCACAGTTACTCAAAGATGAGACGCTCAAGAACTTCAGTGATTACACACCCGACAAGTTCACTAATGTCACCAACGGTGTCACCCCGCGCCGCTTTATACGCCTCGCGGACCCGAAGCTCTGCAAGTTAATTAACGACCTACTGGGACATGGCTGGATAAACAACCTCGACCGCCTGAAAGAACTTGAACAGTTTGTGAACGACGACTCAGTGCTTGACCGCCTACTCGAAGTGAAACAGTTCAACAAGGTGCGCCTTGCGTCTCTGCTGCAGGCCCGTGACGGCATCAACCTCAATGTGGACACTATGTTTGATGTTATGGTGAAGAGACTGCACGAATATAAGCGCCAGACCCTCAAAATACTACATATTATCGCGCTCTACGCTAAAGTTAAGAATGGGACACTCAATCCAGAGGACATCCAGCACAGAACCGTGATTTTCGGCGCGAAGGCAGCACCTGGTTACCGTATGGCGAAGGAAATCATTAAGCTAATCAATGCGGTCGGTGAAAAAGTGCGCATTTGCCCTGAGTTGCAGGGTAGACTCGACGTGCAGTTCCCCGCGAACTATAATGTGACTCTTGCGCAGACGTTGATTCCTGCAGCCAACCTATCCGAGCAGATTAGTCTTGCCGGGAAGGAAGCGTCTGGAACAGGCAATATGAAGTTTATGCACACGGGTGCCTTGACTTGCGGGACTTTAGACGGCGCAAATGTTGAGATGCACGAGCGTGCGGGTGATGAGAACTTCTACCTCTTCGGAATGAAAGTTCCTGACGTTGAAGAGTTGTTGCAGCGTGGGTATTCGCCGTATTCGTTCTATGAGCAGAACCAGGATTTACGCGACGCCATCGACTTGATAAGCAGCGGTGAGTTTAGTGATGGGGATGGGTCAACCTTCTCGAATTTAGTCCACGACTTGTTGAACAATGACCGCTTTATGGTGCTCGCTGATTTCGATGCCTATATGCAGATTCAGAACACTATTGAGAATGACTACAAGAATCCGAGGCTTTGGGCGAAGAAGAGCTTGATGAACATTGCGAACTCGGGATACTTCTCGTCTGACCGATCAATTCAAGACTACCTTGACAGAATCTGGCACTCTAGCCCGCTGAAAGTGAACGTTTCAGGGCCGTATAACTAGTATGGATCTCTATGAGTTTCAGGCTCGGCGTCTTCTCAAAGCGGAAGGCATTAACCTGTCTGATGCAGCGCTAGTGAAGGACCTCAAAGGGCTCGAGGACATCAGTATTGAGCTACCAGTAGTTGTCAAAGCGCAGGTGCAGGTTGGTGGTAGAGGCAAAGCGGGGGGCGTGAAATTAGTCAGTGCTGCAAATAGGTTCAAGTCTACGGTAAAGAGCATTCTCGGTAAGAACATCGGGGGACATTTGGTTGAGTCTGTGCTTATAGTGCCCGCGCGCGATATTGTGCAAGAGTTATACGTGTCGATAGGGTTTGACCGCAGTGCCCACGAATACTTCATAATGGCAAGCGTAGACGGGGGCGTAGACATTGAGGAGACTGCAAAATTGAGCCCAGACGCGATTAAAAGGCATTATTTTAGTGCAGTTGACGGTCTAGAACTCGATGATGTAAAAACGTTTTGTGGCAGTTTGCTTGATGAGTGTGAATTTGTGCAAGATCTGGACAAAAAACAGCGGTCACTTATTATGAAGAACTTTAGTACTACCGTTTACAACATTTGGCAGACCTACCGAAAATATGATGCAACGCTAGTCGAGGTCAATCCACTCGCGATAGTTAGGGCTGGTGATGCTGCCCTAGAAATTGAGGCGCTGGACGCGAAAGTCAGCTTGGATGACAATAGCAGGTTCCGCCAACTTGAACTGTTTGAGCAACTTGAATCGGAGACTGAGTTCTCTTCAAATCATAATGCGCTTGAGAAGAAGGCTAAAAACCTCGACATTAATTATGTGCACTTAGGTGGCGAAGTTGGCATTATCGGAAATGGGGCAGGGCTGGTAATGTCCACTGTTGACATTGTTGCGCTTTCCGGGGAGACGCTTGAAGCCAAGCCAGCAAACTTCCTAGACGTGGGTGGTGGCGCTAACACTGCGAAGATGCAACAGTCGATTGAAATAATACTTGCCGACGAGAACGTGAAGTCTATTTTTGTTAACATTTTCGGTGGGTTGACGCAGTGCGATCTTGTTGCACACGGCTTACTCGATGCCACTTCAGACGTCGAGATTCCAGTGGTAGTGAGGTTTGACGGCAACGAAAAGGAATCAGGGCTCAAAATACTTCAAGAGTCTAACCGCAGCAACATTTTTACCGCGGACAACCAGGAAGAAGGGGCACTGCTTGCTTGCAAAATGGCGAAGGAGGCAGTTTGAGTATTCTAGTTAATGACGAGACGCGCATAATTGTTCAGGGGATCACTGGTGCAGAGGGGTGGCGACACACTGTTCGAATGCTGAACGCTGGAAGTAGTGTTGTGGGTGGGACAAACCCGAAGAAAGCCGGTGAAGTTTTGACCGCAAAATTAGATGCTGGTGGGTCAGTCAAACTGCCAGTTTTTGCCACAGTTCAAGAAGCGAAGGACACCCTAAACGCGAACTGTTCAGTAGTTTTCGTACCGCCTAGATTCGCTAAAGCTGCAATAGTTGAGTCTGTTGAGGCGAATATTGAGCTGATAGTTGTCATTACTGAAGGCATACCGCTTCAAGACTCCGCCTACTGCGTGGACTTGGCGAAACGAAAGCGCGAAGAGGGTGTGAGCGTCCGTATTCTGGGACCGAACTGCCCTGGACTGGTGACACCTCCTACTGACACTTCCCCCGGCTCGAATGTCGGCATTATACCTGATAGCATCACTCGTCAAGGTCCAGTGGGGCTCGTTTCCAAATCGGGGACACTGACCTATCAGATGCTCTCCGATCTCAGTGATGTTGGTTTTAGCACAGGTGTTGGAATTGGCGGTGACCCCGCAGTGGGCACCTCTCAGATTGAGTGTCTAGAACTGTTTGAAGAGGACCCAGACACGAAGTTGATTGTGATGATCGGTGAAATTGGGGGAGACGCGGAAGAGTTGGCAGCTGAGTATATTAAGCAGCATGTGTCAAAGCCTGTCGTGGCATATATAGCGGGGTTCGAGGCACCTGTCGGCAAGGCTATGGGGCATGCGGGCGCAATAGTTTCAGGGAGTTCAGGCACTGCGCAGTCGAAAAAGACTGCCCTGGAGTCGGTCGGTGTCAAGGTGGGTGAGACACCCACGCAAACTGCTGCAATCGTTCGCTCAGTGCTCAAAAGTTTAGTGTAGTAGTTTTGTCGGTGTGTCAATTTAACTTTTTGGACTGACTGTGCTACAATGTCGTTAGTATCATACGGTGCCTCAATTCTTGCGTATAGCGCGTCAAGATGAAGCATACCGTGGTAAGAAAGGTAAAATATGACAATGACTGATCCAGTTGCGGATTTGCTAACGCGGATTCGTAATGCACAGGGCGCACACCATGCGTCAGTAGATGTGCCTCATTCAAAGTTCAAAGAGAATATCGTGAGGATTCTCAAGAGTGAGGGCTATATTAAGGACTACTCAGTTGCTCCTGCACGCGTCGGCAAAACTCTTACAGTTGAGCTGAAATTTGACGCGAACCGTAAGGGTGCAATTGAAGGTATTAAGCGCATTTCTAAGCCAGGGCTGCGTAACTATGCGGGTAAGGATAATCTTCCGCAAGTTCTCGGTGGTCTAGGGATCGCTATTCTGTCAACTAGTTCTGGTCTGATGACTGACAAGGATGCAAATACGAAAGGCGTCGGCGGAGAAATCGTCGCGTATGTATGGTAGGGGGAATAATGGTTGTTAAAGTAGATAAACGTTCAAGAATTGGTAAAGTTCCCGTCGCTGTGCCTGCTGGTGTGGAGATTAGTTTCACTGCACCTCTGCTTAAAGTGAAGGGTGCAAAAGGCGAGTTGTCATTAACAATTCCGGAGCCTGTAGAGCTTAAAATTGCTGAGACAGAGATTGATGTTGTAGTTCCTAATGCTGAGCGCATTTCACTTTCAATGCACGGTCTAACACGCACACTAATATATAATATGGTGGAAGGTGTTACTAATGGCTATGAGAAGAAGATGGAAATCGTGGGCACTGGTTATCGTGTTACTGCAAAGGGTGACAAGTCGATGGAATTTGCACTCGGTAAGTCGCATACTGACACTGTCGATGCTCCAGAGGGTATCACGTTTAATGTTGAAGACCAGAACCACTTCTCAGTGATCGGGATTGACAAACAGCAGGTGGGCGAAGTGGCGGCGAACATCCGCAAACTGCGCAAACCAGAGCCATACAAAGGAAAAGGTATTAAATATGTCGGCGAGCACATTCGTCGCAAAGTAGGAAAGGCAGGTAAATAATATGCCAGTTAAAGTATTAGGAAAAGGCACTGCGAAGGCTAAACTACGGCGTCACCTTCGGTTGCGCAAGAAGATTTCTGGGAGCACTGAGCGCCCACGTCTAGTCGTCACTCGCACTTTACGCCATATTACAGCGCAAGTGGTTGATGACTCTAAAGGGGCAACTCTGGCTAGCGCGTCAACTGTAGCAAAAGCGGACAAGACGGCGAAGTCGGGTAATAAGACTGAACAGGCTAAGGCAATCGGTCTGCTTGTTGCACAAAAGGCACAAAAGGCTGGAGTTAAAGAAGTGGTTTTTGACCGCGGTGGAAATAAATATCATGGACGTGTTGCAGCACTTGCTGATGGCGCGAGAGAAGGAGGGCTAAAACTATAATGGCTATTTTATTTGAAGATGAGACCCCCGAGTATATTGAGCGTCAAGTTATTGTTCGCCGTGTTGCTAAGACTACTAAGGGCGGCCGCACTATGTCATTTGCGACGCTAATTGTCGTTGGTGATGGTAAAGGTAAAGTCGGAGTTGGATACGCTAAGGCACGTGAAATCCCTCAGGCTGCGGACAAGGCACGTGAAATCGCGAAGAAGGCTATGTTCGAAGTTCCTCACATTCAGGGCACAATACCACATCCAGTTCAGGGTGAAAAAGCTGCTGGGATAGTATTTATGCGTCCTGCGTCGCCAGGTACAGGAGTTATCGCTGGTGGTCCAGTCCGTGCAGTTCTAGAGTGCGCTGGTTATTCTGATGTGTTAACGAAGTCTTTGGGCTCGTCAAATGCAATCAATATTGTCAACGCGACAGTTGCAGCATTGAAGAAGTTAGAGAAACCTGAAAACGTGGCGCTACGTCGCGGGCTCCCTCTTGAACATGTTGCACCAGCGCGTCTATTGAGGAGCGAAGCTGAAGGCGAAGCTCAAGAAGCTGCAGAAGAAGCAAGAAAGAAGGAGGCTAACTAATATGGCTACACTAACGATTAAGCAAGTAAAATCAGGCATCGGGCGCAAGGACAATCAAATTGAAACGTTACGCTCGCTCGGGCTGAAGAGAATCGGGCACACTGTGACTAAAGAGGATCGCCCAGAGTTCCGCGGTATGATTAACACTGTGAGTCATCTCGTTGAGGTCACTGAGAAGTAGTAGAAAAGTTATCTATAGGTAAAGGAGAAAGAAATGGCAGAAGCAAAAGATACAACTAAAAAAGCGAGTGCTACAGTGAAAAAGACTGCAAGTGCGTCAAAATCTGCATCAACTGCGAAGAAAGCGCCAGCTAAAACCGAGGCAAAGAAGGCACCGGCGAAAGTGGCTGCTAAGAAACCAGTGGCTGCAAGTGCTAACAAGACGGGTAAGGTTAAGTCCGAGTCCACTAAGAAGGCGGCACAAGAGTCTGCAGGTGGGTTGCTCAAATTACACCACTTAAAGCCGGCGGAGGGCGCACACAAGAGCAAGACTCGTGTTGGGCGTGGTGAAGCTAGTAAGGGTAAGACTGCGGGGCGTGGTACTAAAGGAACTAAGGCGCGTTATCAAGTGCATATCGGTTTCGAGGGTGGCCAGATGCCAATGCATATGCGTCTGCCAAAACTTCGCGGTTTCAAGAACCCATTCCGTGTTGAGTTTCAAGTGGTAAACCTTAACCGTCTCGAGAAGATTTTCCCCAAAGGTGGCAAGGTTACCGTTGAAGATTTAGTGCTTAAAGGGCTAGTCCGCGATATGTCGCCAGTAAAACTGCTTGGTGAGGGCGAGGTGACGCAGAAGTTCGAGATCACAGTTGACCGGGCGTCGAAGTCTGCTATCGCTGCTGTTGAAAAAGCTGGTGGCACTGTGACAATGACTGGTAAGACTAAGGATGAGATTAAGGCCGAGAACAAGGCTGACCATGAGACTAAGACTAAGGCGGCTGCAAAAGTAAGGAACGCTCGTTCTTAACTAGGCGGCAGGAAAAGGAAGGTATAGTATGCTAAAAGGATTCTTCAACGCGTTTAAGACACCAGATCTTCGCAAGAAGTTATTGTTCACTATTGGCATTATTGTTATCTTCCGCCTTGGCTCATTTATCCCGACGCCTGGTGTTAACTACTCTGCAGTAAAGGAGTGCACCGCTGGTGATGTTAATGACGGCTTAATGGGCATGATTAACTTGTTCTCTGGCGGCGCGCTGTTGCAGTTGAGTGTTTTTGCGCTCGGAATTATGCCATACATCACTGCGTCGATCATTATACAGTTATTGCGCGTTGTGATTCCTAGGTTTGAAGCCTTGAATAAAGAAGGGCAGTCGGGCCAGGCAAAATTGACTCAATATACACGCTACGTCACCGTGGGGCTCGCGATTTTGCAGTCTACCACTATAATTACTACCGCCATTTCAGGGCAACTATTCGGCGGAAAAACGGGTGCTTGCGAGTCGGTCATCACGCACAAGGACAATATAATGACGCTCGTTATAATGATTATTGCCATGACTGCGGGGACCTCTCTTATCATGTGGTTTGGTGAGCTTATTACTGAGAACGGTGTAGGAAACGGTATGTCCATTTTGATATTCTCGTCAATCTGCGCTAACTTCCTGCCTAACCTCTGGTCAATCGGACAGACTAATATTATGAAGTTTGTCATGGTTGTAGCGATTGTTATTCTTATCATCACGATTGTTACATTTGTGGAGAACTCTCAGCGACGGATTCCTGTGCAGTATGCGCGTCGTCAAGTTGGGTCGCAAACACTAGGCGGGCAGTCAACTTATTTGCCGATCAAGATTAACATGTCGGGTGTTATACCGATTATCTTTGCGTCCTCGATCCTCGCGGTTCCTGGACTTATTGCGCAGTTCGGAGACCCGAATTCGGAAGTTGTTCAATGGATTCAAACGCACGTTTCCCAGCAGCAAAGCCCAGTGCATATGACGCTATACGCTTTGCTTATCATCTTCTTCTGCTTCTTCTACACTTCAATCACATTTAATGTCGTCGAGGTGGCAGAAAATATGCGAAACCAGGGTGGGTTCGTCCCAGGAATACGCGCAGGTAAGCCGACTTCGAACTATCTACGCTATATTCTACACCGTTTGAATACTGTTGGGTCAATCTACCTTGCACTCATCGCGCTAATACCGACTATTGTGTTCCTAGTTGCTGGTCTAAGTCAGAGCCTACCGTTCGGAGGCACCACTATTCTCATCATCGTCGGCGTCGGGTTGGACACGGTGAAGCAGATTAACTCTCAACTGCAGCAGCATCACTACGACGGGTTCCTCGGGCAGAGATAGCCCGCACACACCCCGCGACGCCGTGTCATCCACGCACGCACACTGCCCCCTCATGTCATCCTTGGGCTTGTCTGTCCCATGTCATCCCTCGGCATAAAGCCAAGGGCAGGCGCGGGCTTGACGTCCCATGTCATCCCTCGGCATAAAGCCAAGGGCAAGCGCGGGCTTGACGTCCCATGTCATCCCTCGGCATAAAGCCAAGGGCAGGCGCGGGCTTGTCCCGAGGATCCATATTGGCGCGTTTGCCCCTCCGCGCCGCAACGTCTCCCGCGGCGGTTTATCGTCACGGTTCCGTTTTGCATTCTCTCTAAATTCGTAGCCTTTAACTCTAAGAAATTTTTCTATCAAAAAATGACGATTGCGCTCCTAAACTCGCGCTAAAGCACTCATTAAGGTGCTCGTGTATCTTTTTGACTTAACGAAACAATTTCTAAGAGTGAAAAGTCCACTTCATAAAAGAGAGAATACGCAAATGTCACACCTCCTCAAAACCACCACGCTCGCCGTTGCTCCGCTAGGCGTCACGTTCCCGCGCACACACGCCCCCCATGTCATCCTTGGGCTTGTCCCGAGGATCCATCGCGCGCACTCCGCCATTGTGGACCCTCGGCATAAAGCCAAGGGTGACACTAGAGAGCGCGGGTGTGTTCAATAGATCCAGCGTAGCGTGGCATAAAGCCAAGGGTGACAGAATGGGTCAAACTCGCTTGCGAGTTTGGCAATTGGCGGAAGGAGAGCTCGGCGTCCACCCGCGCTAGCGCGCGGGCCCCTGAGACGCACCCGCCCGCCCGCGAGCGCAGCGGTTCTTCCTCTCGAAGTTAAATCTGTTATGAATAGCACTTACTGAATTCGTCAGGGTGGCTTCGCCGCCCTGCGAATGAAGCTAAATAAGGTCAAACTCGCTTGCGAGTTTGGCAAATAAGCGGAAGGAGAGCTCGAGAGGAGAGCGCAGCGGTTCTTCCTCTCGAAGTTAAATCTGTTATGAATAGCACTTACTGAATTCG
>JAISRT010000001.1 GCA_031273495.1 Candidatus Ancillula kalotermitis
CTCTCCAGAGCCTAAAAACTCCTCGACGATTGTTTGCTTATATTCATTTGTGTAGTGCCTGTATGACATTTTGATCCTTTCCGATCAAAAAACTACGGATTTTGCACCCCACCGCCAAAAAGGAGATACCAGCCGAAGTTAACGTTAGCCACGTGCCTCCAGAATCGCCAAGCACTCGATATGGGCAGTTAGCGGGAAGAAGTTGAAGATGTGGCTTTCGGAGACTGAATAATGCCCCGACGCGAGTAGCAACTTAACATCTCTGGCGAATGTTGCGGGGTTGCAGCTCAGATAGCATATAGTTTTCGGCACTTGTTCTAGCAGTTTTGCCACCACTTTTGTCTCGATACCAGCGCGCGGTGGGTCAAGCACCACTAGATCTGCCGCTTCGATATATTCAAGTGCCCGGCTAGAGTTCGTACTCAAGTGCTTGATATTCGCAGTTTTGAAGAGCTTTAAGCAGTTCTCCAGGTTGTTTTGTGCATATTGCGCATTCTTCTTGTCGATGTCAACTAGTGTCAAACTACTGCACGCTTCGTCAAAACAGGACAGACCGATTGCGCCAACTCCAGAATATAAGTCGAGCACATTGCCCTTGAAGTGCGGCTGAATGTATTCGAGTGCGCGACCGAACATCGGCTGGTTAACTTGCCAGAATGAGTCGACGCCATATTGGAATTCACGAGCGTTTATGACATCAACAAGGACTGCATTCGGCGCACTGGACATCTCGGCTAGCGTTTTCTTCACTTTCGCAGTGGCTAGACTGGTTGGAGTGATTTTTAATACGTAATTTCCAGCGTTGTCAATGCGCACGTTCAGGTGGTCGAGCATTTTGGGTGGAACTGCACGTCTCTCAAGCTCAGCTAGTGTGTCTTGAGCCACCTCAATAATTCGCTCGTCAGGTAAGATAAAATCCTGCTGGGGCACTCTAACGCTGCTTAACGGCTCTATGAACGCGAACCCATACTCTTCCTGGTCGAAGTAGAAGCGGTATTTATTGCGGTAATGCTCGGACACTCCATTAGTCTCGACTTTAGCATTATCGGCAAACACTGCGGAATACTCAATGCGGTTCAATGCGAAGGCGTCCTTAACAAGCACAAGTTTCAACTCATTCTCGTAGGCAAAATCACAGCAAGAGAACGAAGCGTTGCTCTCAACATCCCCAGAATCACGGACTCGCCTGGGGGACTTTTCCAGCACTTCAAGCACTCTAGCATTTGCGAACTTAGAGCGGTCCTTGAAAACTTCCACGCGCACCTTCTCGCCAGGCAGACCGCCCGAAACGAACACCTTTTTGCCAGAATCCGCAGTGGCTACGCATGCCCCAGTGTTAATTATTCGTTCAAGTTCTAGTATCATGATGTGAAACTCGCCAGCCTTAAGTCAAGCCTATTGATGAACTCCCTGGCGACGTCAGTATGAAGATCCCCAGTCTCGCTCGCACGCAGAATGTCTTCACGCTGCGCCTCCACTATAGCGCTAAACATACCAGAAATGAACGAGATGTCGCGCTTGTCTTTGGCTATAGTCGCTGCGTCAAGGCTTTTATACACGTTCAACAGGTGGTTTTTGTCGAAACTGGGGTCTGCGGCATATTCGTCTTCGATAATGCGTATGGCTGCGTCGTCAACTATTTCGCGCGCCTTGCGCCACTGACCTGCAAGTGGGTCGATCTCATTACGTTTTTCACCGAGAAGCAGTTTAATCAGGATAGGTAGGGTCAACCCCTGAAGCAGTAGAGTTCCAAAAGTCACGACAACTCCTGCAACTTGGATGAAGACGTGGATTTTGAACGCATCGCTAGAGTAGTCAATCGGGTCATCACCGAAAGCGAATGGGACTGAAGAGGCAGTAGCAAGCGTCACCACACCTCGCATACCAGTCCAAGACAAGATCAGATACTCGCGCCAAGAAATCGGAGCGTCAATCAAATTATCACGTGCTTTTGTGTTAATCTGACGGTTCCGACTAGAAGAGCGGACGAAATGGGAGAGATGTCGATATTGCATTCGGTACCATATAATTCTCGTGGCGTTGAAACCCAGGACACCAATTGGACGCACTAAGATTATTGTCAAGAACACTGCGCAGCCATACAGAATAGTTGAAAGCACGTCTAGTTCAGATTCGACGAGTTGAAAGACGATAGTGTGCAATTGTAGCCCAATATAACAGAAGACGAACGAGTCCAGCAGTGTCTCAATTGAGTGCCAAAGCGACTTTTCCTGCAAGCGCGTAGTATGACTACTCTTCAGATTACCCTTCTCGATTATGAAACCAGCCACGACTACTGCAAGAACTCCCGATGCCAGCAAATGCTCAGCAATGATATAGATGCCCCAGGGTGAGAGTGCCGTGAACACCGCGACGATATTGGCATCGTTAAGCAGTTTCCGCGCGATGACGCAGACCGCACCGAACACAACACCCACCAGAATACCCACTACGCTAGTCCAGGCAAGCAAGATTGCAGGATGTTCAAACACAGCATCTTGCCGATAAGTTACTGCAACCGCAAAGGAAAAGAGTGTCAACGCAGCGGCGTCATTAATCAAGCTCTCCCCTGTCAAGATCGTCATAACGCGGTCTGGCAGCCCCAACTTCTTACCGATTGAAACCGATGAAACTGCGTCCGGGGGTGCAACAACAGCGCCAAGAATTAAGCCTGCGCCAAAAGTCATAAAACCGACCGTCAAATTCACGAAGAACGCGACTGAGAGTGCAGTAATGAAAATCAGCCCAAACCCAAGCCATATAATAGGGTTCTTCATCTTCTTGAACTTGTAGCCAGAGAGATTGCGGGCTGCTGAAAAAAGCAGAGGTGGCAGTATAATCATCAAGAGCAGATGTCCTTCGACCTCAATTTCGGGGACAAACGGCAGGAATGATATAGCGCCGCAGACTATAACTAGCAGCAGTTCCGAGCTGAAGTGGATTTTTTTGGCAACAGAGGTTAATATCAACCCCAGGAAGGCGATTATTAGCACTTCGATTACCATTTATATAGTGTAGCACATCCCGCACCCCAAATGCAGGTGTCACAAACATGTATTTATAATCCTCTGTCACCGAATGCAAGTGTCAGAAATGCGATTTACGCCCTCCAAGCCGGACGGCGAAACTACACTGCGCTCCGTTTCGTCCGATTGCCCATAAATCGTTTCTGCCACTTGCATTCTACACGCGTAGACTGCCCTGCACCCTCACCCCTCATGTCATCCTTGGGCGGGGTGTGTCCGTCCTCATGTCATCCTTGGGCTTGTCCCGAGGATCCACGCAAACGATGTCAACTGGATCTTCGGCATAAAGCCAAAGATGACACAAACACACCGACCCCTCATGTCATCCCTCGGCATAAAGCCAAGGGCAGGCGCGGGCTTGTCCCACGCTGCGCTGGATACATAGCCGCGCAGTATGCAAAAAAGGGAGCCGAAGGCTCCCTTTTTTACGAGACGGAATATTGCTAGTTAGACAAGCCTATTCGTTATCGCCTCCAGTGAACACTGTAGCGTTGACATCAAGGCCATTTGCTTTATCAGCAGCATCATGCCAAACCCAGTCGCGAACTGACGGAATGTCATCACCGTTGAGTGTGTATTCTTGCGCCTCGATGCGTGCCTTCTCAAAACGACGGCGTGCATAAAGATGCGGAACACTCAAATGTGGAACATGATCCAGGACAGTCATCGCTAAATGGAAACGGTCAAGGTTGTTCAACATCACCATATCAAATGGAGTTGTAGTTGTCCCCTTCTCGATGAAACCACGAACATGGATGTTTGCGTGTCCATGACGACGGTATGTCAAGCGATGGATTAGCCAAGGATAACCGTGGTAAGCGAAGATAATCGGCTTGTCTGCTGTGAAGATCTCATCAAACTCGGCGTCAGTCAAACCATAAGGGTTCTCGCGACGATCCTGAATCTTGAGAAGGTTCACAACATTAACGAAGCGTATCTTGATTTCTGGGATTTCCGTAATTAACAGCTCAACTGCGGCTAGTGCCTCCTGAGTTGGAACGTCACCCGCCGATGCAATCACAACGTCTGGCTCAGACTTGTCGGCACCATTAGTCGACGCCCAGTCCCAAATCGAAATGCCACGCTTGAAATGCTTGAGCGCGTCGTCGATGTTCAGGTATGTCGGTGCTGGCTGCTTGCCGGCAACAACTACGTTGATCCTGTCCTTCTGCTGTAGAATGTGCTCCCAAGTTGCAAGAAGCGTGTTACCGTCCGCAGGTAAATAAACCTGAATCAAGTCGTCAACTTGCTTGTTAAGAACATGGTCGATGAACCCTGGATCCTGATGAGAGAAGCCATTGTGATCCTGGCGCCAAACATGCGACGACAGTAGATAGTTCATTGACGGGATCGGTTTACGCCACTCAATATGACGGCTAGTGCGAATCCACTTTGCGTGCTGGTTGAACATCGAGTCAATTACATGGATGAACGCTTCATACGATGAGAAGAGACCGTGGCGACCTGTTAAAGTATACGCCTCAAGCCACCCTTCGCACTGATGCTCGGAGAGTTGAGAGTCAACGACATGACCTTCACGTCCAAGAAACTCGTCAACGCGAGGTGAAATATAGTCACCCTGCCACACCTTGTTCGTGACCTCAAAAGTAGCTTGTAAGCGGTTTGAGGCAGTCTCGTCTGGGCCAAACACACGGAAGTTACCAGGGTTCAACTTCGCAACGTCGCGGATATATGAACCAAGAACACGTGTTGCCTCACGAATCGAGCCACCATGTGCATCAACTGGAACTGCATACTCTTTGATGTTAGGCATCTTGAGGTCTTTGCAGAGAACTCCACCGTTTGCATGAGGATTGCCCGACATCCTTAACTCACCCTTAGGCAAGAATGACGTCACTTCAGGACGCACTGCGCCGGCTTCGTCAAACAACTCGTTAGGCTTATATGACTCCAACCACTGCTTAAGAGTTTCGAAATGCTCTTGCGTGTCGCGGGCCGAAGCGAGCGGAACTTGGTGCGAACGCCAAGACCCCTCAGTCTGCTTGCCATCGATCTCTTTCGGACAAGTCCAGCCCTTCGGAGTGCGCATAATGATCATTGGCCAGTTTGGACGCTCAGCTTGAGACGCGTCGACATCAGCAACACTAGCCTTAATCTGTGCGATTTCATCCATAACAACATCAACTAGCTCTGCGAAACGGCGATGAATTGAGATATGGTTCTCATCATCAAAACCAGCAGTGAACACATATGGATTGTGCCCGTAGCCCTTGAATAGCGAGATTAACTCTTCTTCAGGGAGGCGTGCTAGAATTGTTGGGTTAGCGATCTTGTAGCCATTAAGATGAAGGATAGGAAGAACCACACCGTCAGTCTTAGGGTTAATGAACTTGTTGGAATGCCAAGCCGTCGCTAAAGGTCCAGTCTCAGCCTCACCGTCACCGACAATACAAGCAACGAGCAAGTCTGGGTTGTCCATTGCCGCACCATAAGCGTGACTCAAAGAGTATCCCAACTCGCCGCCCTCATGGATAGAACCAGGAGTCTCCGGCGCAACATGCGAAGGAATTCCACCTGGGAAGCTAAACTGACGGAATAACTTTGACAAGCCTTGTTCATCCTTGGTCATCGCAGGGTAGGTCTCAGTATAAGTGTCCTCAAGATATGAAGCAGCAACGAGTCCAGGTCCGCCGTGTCCAGGTCCGATAATGTAAATTGTAGACTGGTTACGCTCAGCAATCATGCGAGAAATGTGTGCATAGATGAAATTCAAACCAGGAGTAGTTCCCCAATGCCCTACCAAACGGTGCTTAACATCCTCACGAGAGAAGTTGTTGCGCATCAGTGGGTTCGACAGTAGATAAATCTGCCCAACGCTCAAATAGTTAGCCGCTCGCCAATATTTCTCGATAGACTCAAGAGTTTCGTCGCTAATTCCAGTCGACGACCGCATCTGCCATGTTGTTCCTGCCATAATTACTCCTTTGTTTAGTGGGGTTCTCACCCGTTAATGACATTATTATCACTAGTATAGCACAACTCCAGTTAAGGTTAAATTGCCTAGTGGCGGCGTGTATAAAATACAGAACGCCCCGCGGACTACTTCACGAATCCCAATACTTCCTGCGCAATCGGCATCTTCACTCCGAGCAGGTTAGCGAGCTTGACAACGACTTCTACAGTGGGCACACCTTCAGACACACCATTTGAAGACTCGGACGCTTGCAGCACGCTCAGCCCCTGCCCCAGCTTGAATCCGAAAGAGTGGTTCCTTGAGAGCGGTGAACAGCAGGTGGCAATCATATCACCAAGTCCAGCGTATGTCAAAATTGTGTCCCTCTTGCCACCGACCGCCTTCAGCAACTCAGTTGACTCCTTGAGCGCGCGTGTAATAATAGTAGCAATTGTAGATGAGCCGTAACCTTGCCCAGAATAGTAACCTGCGGCGAGTGCGTAGACATTTTTCAGGCAACTCAGTAGTTCAACCCCCTTGATATCGTCGGACACCTCAGCGTCAAAGTATTCAGAATTCGCGAACAACTCTGCGACCGATTCGGCAACTTCTATACTGCTCGCTGCCACAGTAGTCGACGCTGGCATCCGCTTCGCGACTTCGAGTGCAAGATTTGGACCCGCAATACACGCCACTTTCACCTTGTCAATCTCAAGCACCTCGGCAATCATTTCGCCCATCATTTTTCCAGTAGACTGCTCCATACCTTTCATAACTGAGATAAATACAGGCCACTTTTGCCTATCCTTGCCCCACTTCTGCTCGAACTGTGGTAGTAAATTGAGTAATGCGGAACGTGCATGCTGTGCGGCAATCGCCAGGATGAAGAACTTCGCCCCAAGGACATCTTTAATCTCTGTCGTCGCGGTGAGCTTTTTGGGCAGTTCAATGCCAGGGAGGCGTCCTTCATAAGAATGGTGCTTGTTTATCTCGCCGACAATCTCAGACTCGATGCCCCAAATCTTCACATTCTGCCCAGATTCAACGAGAACCTTGCCGAGCGTAGTCCCCCACATCCCCGACCCTAAAATTGCAACATCAGCCATTTACACCCCGTTCCGCGCGTTTCTTTAACCTGTCATCCCACCTTTTAGGAGCGTTCACGCCGCGCGACTCCTCGACGATTCTTGTGAGAGTGTCTTCAATCCGCTCATTAACCTTTCTGATTATCTCTGAGTCAGGACTACTGACTTGCCCCGAGAAGATGTCGGAAAAATCAATTGCTGGATACGCTTTCAAGTGGACCAGGACGCGGTTTCCACTGTGATACCGCTTAAACCATGGCAGTTCGGTGCGGTTGGCGTTCTTTTTTAATAGAAATTGCTCGCCGTCTTGAAGTATTGGGACCACAGGGGCGCCGGAAATTAGTGCGAGTCGTGCTGCCCCCGTTTTGCAGGTCATAGGCCACGAGTCGGGGTCTTTAGAGTAGGTGCCCTCGGGAAATATGAACACAGTGTCACCATTTTTCAGTGCGATACGTGCCTCTTCGAGTGAGTCTTGCGCAGTGCCAGAGCGGTCGACTTGAATTAACCTACCGGAATTGAACGCTTGTTTGACGATTGGGATGTTCCAGAGGCTCTTTTTCGCGAGTATTCTGGGCATCCTGCCGCGCCGAGTGACTAATTCTGGCGCCAAGACTGCGTCGATTGACCCTAGATGAGGTGCTATAATAATCGCTGCTCCACTCTCGGGCACATTCTCTTCGCCTTCGGAAAAGCGGTCGCACTTGAGATAGATGAACATCCGAATGACATACACACAGAAGCGGAAAAACCTAGTAGACTCGTTAGTATCTTTCAGCCTCCGAATATAGCGGATGCGTTGACGGGCATTGAAGTTGGGGTTGAACCCAAGGCACTCAGCACTTTTTTCAGCCAATATTCGCCCCTAGCGCAGTAAGTTTTTCCCGGAAGAACTCGTAGCCCCGGTCAATCAGCGAAATACCATACACTTTCGACTCACCTTCCGCAGCCAGGGACGCAATCAAATAGGAGAACCCACCGCGCAGGTCAGGCACAAGAATGTTAGCGCCATGCAGTTTAGTTGGACCAGATATCACCGCAGAGTGCTCAAAGTTCCTCTCGTTGAAGCGGCACTTCGTCGGGCCTAGACACTCCTTATATCGCTGAATTGACGCGCCCATTCTGGTCAAGGCCTTAGTGAACCCCAAGCGCTCTTCATAAACGGTTTCATGCAGAATAGACAGACCATGTGCTTGGGTCAGTGCCACGACTAGCGGTTGCTGCCAATCGGTCGCGAAGCCAGGGTGCACGTCAGTTTCTAGCGCGATCGGGTTCAGTTTGCCGCCTGGATGGTAAAAGCGAATACCGTCGTCATGTATGTCAAACTCACCGCCAATCTTGCGGAAAGTGTTCAGGAATGTCGTCATATGGGACTGCTTGGCCCCACGTAAAAATACATCACCGTGAGTAGCAAGTGCCGCACAAGCCCAAGATCCAACTTCAATACGGTCAGTTAAGGCAATATGTTCATAAGGACGCAGAGACTTTACGCCCTCAATATGTATCGTGCGGTCAGTGTCTATCGATATTATAGCACCCATCTTCTGCAAAACGTCAATCTCATTAAGTATCTCTGGTTCCACTGCCGCGTTGCTCAATTCAGTCTTCCCGTCCACGCAGACTGCAGTCAAAAGAACCTGTTCAGTTGCACCCACCGAAGGATACGGGAGGTTAATCTTCGCCCCTTTCAGACCATTCGGTGCCGTGATTTTAACGCCGTCCTCTTGAACATCAATTTCCGCTCCGAACCTGCGCAGTGCCTCAAAATGAAAATCAACTGGACGCCCCCCGATTACACACCCGCCAAGGTTAGGGATAAACGCAGACTTCAGACGGTGCAGGAGTGGCCCGCAAAACAATATCGGGATACGGGAACTCCCCGCTAGTGTCTCAACATCGGCAATCTCAGGCTGAACGACTTGCGATGCATCAATTTCGAGCACACCATTTTCTTCATCATATTCGATTGCGCAGCCGTGCAGGCGTAAAAGTGACGAGACGATTTGGACATCGCGTATTTTGGGAACATTCATCAAGACTGACTTGCCGGGGGCTAATATCGCTGCCACCATCACCTTGCTGACGAAATTTTTGGCGCCACGAACCGTGAACTCCCCGTTTAATGGGATGTCTCCTGTTATCGAGATGAAGTCACCTGCTTCGTGCAGCTTTAACATCTCTTGTGCAATGCTTTGTTGAGTCACGTCCACCCGACTGGATTCGAACCAGCGACCTACGGATTAGAAGTCCGTTGCTCTATCCAACTGAGCTACGGGTGGTAGTATCAATATTTAGTTGTTGTTGCCCTGCAACTCAGACTTCTAATCCCAAAAAATCTGCATTAGAAGTCCGTTGCGAAGCCGTTCGCCGCTGAGTCTGTCGAAGACTTGACGAAGCGCTAGCGAACTGATCGCCAACTGAACTACGGGTGGTTAGCGTCCCCCCACTAGGACTTGAACCTAGGACACAAGGATTATGAGTCCTCTGCTCTAACCAACTGAGCTATAGGGGGGTCAATATTCAATTTTTGCAGTTGGTTAGAGCATCGTTCCTCTGCTCCTATTTTGCGGGAGACCCGCACCCCTGCCAACTGAGCTATAGGGGGGTCAATATTCAATTGTTTTACCAATTATCACAGTATAGCAAAAACCCCGCCAGAAGTATAGCGGGGCTCTTGTCAAAATGGTCTGCCTAGTGGAAGAAGATTCCTCCAGTTGAATATAGCGTAATTGTTAGGATTGACACCATATTCACAACTTTAATCAGAGCGTTCAAGCCAGGACCAGATGTATCCTTAGTTGGGTCACCGACAGTGTCACCAACAACTGCAGCTTTGTGCGCTTCAGAACCTTTTCCGCCGTAGTTACCCTCTTCGATGAGCTTCTTAGCGTTATCCCAAGCACCACCAGCATTGTTCAAAGTCATCGCAAGCATTAACCCAACGACAATGATGCCGATTAGAGTTCCCGCTAGTGCAAGTGACCCGAAGAAAAGACCAACTAGAACTGGAACAACAACTGCCATCAGTCCAGGGACAATCATCTCTTTAAGTGCTGCACCAGTAACAATCGATACGCATTTACCATACTCTGGCTTATTCTTGCCCTCAAGTATACCCAACTCGCGAATTTGGCGACGAACTTCCTCGATAACCGCAGATGCAGCCTTCGAGACCGCGCGCATTGTCACAGACGTGAAAGCGAAAGGTAGAACTGCACCAATCAAAAGTCCGACTAGAACAAGTGGATTGTCGATTGAGAACTGCGCCAAGGCATTTGCATGGTTATACGCATCTTTTCCAGCCGCAGAAGTGATAGTCTTCACTGCCACTGGAGGAACTGTATTGATAACCTTGTCGTGGAACTCAGCAAAAAGTGCAAGTGCACCGAGTGCCGCAGAACCAATAGCATACCCCTTCGTGACTGCCTTAGTGGTGTTACCGATTGCGTCAAGTTCATCAGTGATAACACGAACCTCTTTAGGCTGCTCACTCATCTCAGCGATACCACCAGCGTTGTCAGTGATTGGGCCGTAAGAGTCAAGCGCGACGATCATTCCAGTAGTCGAAAGCATCGCAACTGCAGCAATTGCAATCGCGTAAAGACCTTGAGATGGAGTAGCAAATCCGCCACCAATTGAGTAGGAAATCAAGATACCAGCAATAATGATGATCACTGGGAGAATTGTTGACTCGAACCCGAACGAAAGACCAGAAATGACATTTGTTCCAGCACCAGTTTCTGACGCCTTCGCAATTTCCTTAACTGGACGGTATTTTGTCGAAGTGTAGTATTCTGTGAAAATCACCATCAGCACTGTAATTGCAATTCCGACCAGCGAAACCCAGAAGTATTTTAGGTCACCCATGCCGAATAGAATCACAAAGAAGAACAGCACTAGCGAAATGATTGACGCTGCACCGACACCCTTATAGAGCGCTTGCATTATCTTGTTGTTTGACCCAAGCCTAACGCAGAAGATTGCCGCAATAGACGCCAGAATCGCAACAGACCCGAGCACTAACGGCAAGGCCACGAAACGACCACCACCAATAGTAACACCAATCATCATAGCAGCAAGCAAAGTTACAGCGTAGGTCTCGAACAGGTCAGCACCCATGCCAGCGCAGTCACCCACATTGTCACCCACATTGTCCGCGATAGTCGCAGGGTTCCTTGGGTCATCCTCATTAAGGTTTGACTCAACTTTTCCGACGATGTCAGCGCCGACGTCAGCAGCTTTTGTGAAAATACCTCCGCCAACACGTGCGAACAGCGAAATCAACGATGCACCGAAACCGAAGCCTACAACAAACTGCACATTGCCGCCGAAGATTAAATACATTCCAGAAACGCCAAGCAAAGATAGTCCAACAACAGCAAGACCAGTCACGGCACCGCCACGGAAAGCAACGTTTAGCGCATCCTTAAGGCTCTTCTTCGCCGCAGCCGCAGTGCGCACATTAGCACGGACTGAAACATTCATGCCAGTATATCCAGCAACACCAGAGAAAATAGCACCAACGATAAAGCAGAGAGTAGTCTGCCATCCGATGAAGATACCAATCAAGATTGCAAGAACCACTCCAACAATTGCGATAACAGAATACTGCTTGTTAAGATACGCCATAGCGCCTTCTTGAACTGCCGCAGCAATTTCCTTCATCTTATCGTCGCCAGCATCCTTCTTCAACACATCTTTTGCGATGATTCCAGCGGCAACAATCGACAATACGCCTGCAACTGGTGCAAGCCAAATCAGGGATGTTAAATCCATTGTTTCTCCTTATTTTAACCAAAAGCCCGAGACGCTTGTCGCGAGCACGATTTCATAAGTATAGCGCAACCTGTAAGAAATGTTAAATCAGGACCAATGAGGTGGACGTTCGGTCAGTATTTCCCGCTCTCTGGCGCTCTGTTCTTTAAGTTGCTGCTTGGACATATTCCGCTTGCGCAGTGCCTCACGCTCCCTAGCACTCAATGTATGTAGTGCACGCTCCTTATCTGGATTATGCGCAGTCACTGGCTCCATGTTAGATTCTACTGAGTATTGAGTCACCAATTTGAGTGGTGGAACGCCCTTTCGCAGTTCCGAACTCTAAGATGTCTGCGTCAATTGCCTCACGGATTTTTGCACCAGCATCGTTCAAGCCAAGGTGTTCAGCGAGCATCGCGGCACTTAATATTGCGGCACGTGGGTCTGCTAGGTTTTGTCCCGCTATGTCAGGTGCCGACCCGTGCACAGGCTCAAACATTGAAGGATTACGCCTACTCGCATCAATATTCCCACTAGCGGCGAGCCCAATGCCACCTGAAATCGCACCAGCCTCGTCAGTTAATATGTCACCGAAGAGGTTGTCCGTCACAATCACATCAAAGCGCTGCGGGTCAGTCACTAGAAATATGGTCGTGGCGTCAACATGCAGATAATCCGTTGAGACATCTGGGAACTCTGGTGCCACTTTTTCGACAGTCCGGCGCCAAAGATGCCCTGCGTTTACCAGCACATTATGCTTATGAACCAGAGTCAACTTCTTGCGTTCGCGGGTGTTTGCGAGTTCGAAAGCATAACGCACCGTGCGCTCGACGCCATACGCTGTGTTGATTGAAACTTCGGTTGCTACTTCATTTTCACTCCCCGTGCGCACGCTGCCACCAGCGCCACAGTATAGCCCTTCAGTCCCCTCGCGAACCACTATGAAATCCACTGGTCCCCTGCCAAGAATCTTGTCGCTTAGCGGTGAGTCAACATTTGGGTATATTTTACTCGGGCGCAAGTTGATGTAATGATCAAGGCCGAAGCGCAACTTCAGGAGCAAGCCACGTTCAAGAACACCACTGGGAACGCTCGGATCACCAACTGCACCGAGCAGGATAGCGTCATTTTTGCGTATCGCCTCCAAGGTTTCATCAGTAAGAACTTCACCGCTTTCAGGATGTTCAAAAGTGCCACCAGTCGCCGCCCAATGTTCCGCACCAAGCTCAAAATGCTCCTCAACGAATTCTGCAACGCTATTTGTCGCCTTCTTCAAGATTTTAAGTGCCACAGGGGTCACTTCACGCCCGATGCCATCTCCCGGTATTACTGCAAGCTTGTAGGTTTGCACTATCTCTGCGCACTCCCCTCTTTGTAGTCATCATCTAGCGTGCGCCACGAATACATTTTACGCAGCTCTTTACCGACCTTTTCGATTGGATGATTTTCACCTTTTGCCCGTAATGCCTTGAACTCTGGGGCACCGGCATCTTGGTCATCAATAAACCGCTTCGCAAACGCACCAGACTGGATGTCCGCAAGCACTTCTTTCATATGCTGTTTGACGTCAGGCGTGATCACACGTGGTCCCGAAACGTAGTCACCATACTCAGCAGTGTCCGAAATCGACCACCTCTGCTTTGAAATGCCACCCTCATTAATTAGGTCTACAATAAGTTTGAGCTCGTGGCACACTTCGAAGTATGCAATCTCGGGCTGATATCCTGCTTCAACTAGAGTCTCAAACCCGTACTGGATCAACTGAGATACACCTCCACACAACACGGTCTGCTCACCGAATAAATCGGACTCGGTCTCTTCTTTGAACGTCGTCTTGATGCCACCCGCACGCAACGAACCGAGTGCCTTGGAATATGCAAGAGTGACCTGCTCAGCTTCACCTGACGCGTCCTGGAACACTGCCCAAACCACTGGAACTCCGCGGCCGATTTCAAACTCGCGACGCACTGTGTGTCCAGGGCCTTTTGGCGCAATCATTATGACGTCATTAGTTGCTCGTGGCTTAATGTATCCGAAATTGATGTTGAAACCGTGCGCGAACGCGAGCGTGGCATTTTCCTTCAAGTTGGGCTCAATCTCATCTGCATAAAGTGACCGCTGAACTTGGTCTGGAGCCAAAATCATCACTAAATCGGCTGCCTTGGTCGCCCCAGCAACGTCAAGCACTTTCAGCCCCTGCTCCTTAGCCTTCTCGGCAGACTTCGACCCCTCACGGAGCCCCACTACCACATCCACACCAGAGTCCCGAAGGTTTAGTGCGTGCGCGTGGCCTTGCGAGCCATAGCCAATTATTGCAACAGTCTTACCTGCGAGGTATTTCAGGTCTGCGTCTTTCTCATAGCGAATATCTACCATAGTGTGCCTTTCTTTTAGTATTTGTCTCGGTTACGTTCTTTTTCGCGCTGTTTTCTCCAGTATTTGAAACCATTTTTGGGCGAGAATATGAGCTTAAAAGCACTTGACACCCTTGATTCGCGGACATACTCTATTGCGTCCGTTGCTTCATCAAGTATATTGCCAGCCTTTTCACCGAGTTGCTCTGCGCCACGTTTAAGCCCCAGTATTAGTGCTATTAATGCGACGAGTAATACAACAAGTAGGACGTCAACTATGAGCTGACTGATCGCTAATATCCATAACGGCGTTTCCATCGTGTGGAGGTAAGGGGACTCGAACCCCTGACCCACTGCTTGCAAAGCAGTTGCGCTACCAGCTGCGCCATACCCCCAGAAATTTTCCTGCGCCAGAAGACACTTGTCCTCAACGACGCTACATCAGTAGTATAGCATCTAGATGTGAAAAAGTTAAATCGTGCTAGACTGGTAGTATTCGTAATCGGGCAGTACAAAAAGCACTCGGGGAACTCAAGCGGTTCGCCAAGGTGTTGGACGCTGCGGAAAATCTAGTTGTTGGCGTCTCGGGAGGTGCAGACTCAGTAGCGTTGCTGAAAGTGTTGAGCATTATGCACCACGGTAAACTTAAGGCTGTAATAGTTGATCACGGGGTGCAGGAGGGCTCGGATGAAGTGGCGGACAATGCTGCACAGATTGCGGCTGAGCTAATTGGTGATCCAGATGCAGTAGTAGTTAAAAGAGCGCTAATTGATGCGCATCGGAACTTAGAAGCGAACGCTCGTGAGGCCAGGTTTCGACTATTATTCGAGGAGGTTGGAGATGATGACATTCTGCTACTTGCGCACACTTTGAATGACCAGGCGGAGAGCGTCCTGTTGGGGCTCGGGAGAGGCTCGGGGCTGAGTGCAATTTGTGGAATTCGTGAGGACTGTTACATGCGGGACGAGTATGGGGCCCAGAAGCGAATAGTGCGACCATTTTTGAGGAGTATTGAGCGTAAGGACACTGAGGAAATTTGTGTGAGTTCTCGCATTGAATACTGGAACGACCCGACGAATGGGGCACATGACGTAAAGTGCGACGCTACGTTTCCGCGGCGCTCTCAGATCCGGTCTGAACTGCTACCAGTTTACGATAAGTTCTTCCCTGGCATTGTGAAGAATTTGGCGCGCAGTGCCACTATCGCTCGCGACGAGAACGACTTCTTGGACACTTGCGCTAGCGAGCACTACATATATTGCGTGGATGAACTTGGCACTCTTGACACCGCGAAACCGACGTTATTTAGGAGTAAAGTCGCAACGGAGCACCCGGCATTGCAGCGGAGAATTATTCGCATCTGGTTAGAGCGCTGCGGGGTCAAGAATTCGCGGGCGCTAGAATATGCCAAGATTGAGGAGATTCGCACTAGACTAGTTAATGTCACTGGGGTCGGAGGCACCACTATTCAGCTTGACAATCATTGTTCCGCTGTCCGCACTGGTGACACCATCACACTTTCTGCACGCCACGCGGGGTGACCTCCCCGCATCATCCTTGGGCTTGTCTGTCCCATGTCATCCTTGGCTTTATGCCGAGGATCCATCACGCACACATCGCACCCCGCGTCGCCCCCGCCCGCCCCTTCATGTCATCCTTGGCTTTATGCCGAGGATCCATACATCAAGCCACCCTGGACCCTCGGGACAAGCCCAAGGGTGACACGGGAACGGACACCCCGCGCCCAAGGATGACATTTGCCACACTGGGCACCATGCGAATGAAGTCAAATATGGTCAAACTCGCTTGCGAGTTTGGCAATTGGCGGAAGGTGGGGTTTGCGCCCACCCGCGCTAGCGCGCGGGACCCTGAGACGCACCCGCCCGCCCGCGAGCGCAGCGGTACATCCTCCCCATAATTAATTTGTTATGAATAGCACTTACTGAATTCGACGCATTTGGTTCGATCGCTCCGCGCTCTCATTACGCCCCTCGCACAGGCTTCGCCAGTGCTCAAACACACTCCGCTCGCTATTCGCTTCTGCAAAGCAGGCGCAGCTCGCTACGCTGGGCACGAGTTATTCCGGAGGAAAATTTGCGAATGAAGTTAGTGCTATACTAGTGATATACACGAAAGGAAGGATGAATATGTCTACAATAACAATTAATGACGACTGTATTGGTTGCGAGGCGTGCGTTGGAAATTGCCCTGAGGTTTTCGAAATGGGTGACGACAAGGCAGTAGTTATCGCAAGCGCTGACATCGACGCTAATATCGAGGCTGTAAACGAAGCGATTGACGGTTGCCCAGTTAGCGCTATCGAACTAGTCTAGTCAAGCCCCACCGCAGTCAGTAATACTGTTTTCCTACACTTCGCAGTGTAGGAGGTTTGTGCATGCAAATTCTAGTGTTGCATAGTGTTTTCTGCGCGGTGAACTTCTCAAATGTTGCTATAACTTCTGTGAGATGACCTGTGTCACACCATCGTTGCGCATAGTGATTCCGTAGAGCGAGTCGGCGACCTCCATTGTCCGCTTCTGATGCGTGATGATAAGCAGTTGTGAACTCGACTTGAGGTCCCGGAATATCTTCAGCAGCCGAGAAAGATTAACGTCATCTAGCGCCGCCTCGACCTCGTCCATAACGTAGAATGGTGACGGGCGTGCCTTAAAAATGGCAACCAACATAGCGACCGCGACCAACGACCGCTCGCCTCCTGAGAGCAATGACAGCCTTGAAATGCGCTTCCCCGCTGGAGTGGCTTGAATCTCAATACCAGTGTTTAGCAGGTCATTCTCGTCGACAAGTTTCAAGTGCCCCTTACCACCTGGGAATAGCGTGGCGAACACCTTCTCGAACTCCGCCGCAGTGTCGTCAAATGCTGCCTTAAACGAGCTCACAGTCTTGTCGTCAATAGTCGAGATCATCTCCAGCAAGTCTTTCCGTCCCTTTTCCACGTCCTCAAGCTGACTGGATAAATGCTTATAACGCTCCTCAAGGGCCTCAAACTCCTCCATTGCAAGCGGGTTAACCTTCCCAAGCGCCCTCAGATCGGATACCGCCTTAGCATGCCTCGCCTCCTGCTCCTTGCGATTAAAAGGCACCTCAACAATCTTGGTGTTGTCATTCGGGTCAATCTTTTTCACGGGAACACTCGCATTAAATTCGCGCAGTAACTCAGCAGGCTGCAGATACACCTCATTCAGGATACGCTCGTGTAGGTTCTCGATTTTGGAGTCGATCGCTACGCTTTCAAGCTCAGTATTGTGCAACTTGTCACTAACTTTGTGTAGTTCACTCGCCGTCAGCTTGAGAACTTGCCGCGCCTTGAGCAACTGCTCATTAGAGTCAGTCTGCGCCGCGATCAGTTCATTCTTCACGTTGACGGCAGCCGCATAAGAGTCGAATATGTATTTCAGCACGGTCTGTGCAAGCGTTTCGACCTCTTTAGCTTTGTTGAGTTTCACTTTTTGCGCTTTCTCGTGCTCCAGTGCGTCTTTCCGTGCCTTTTCTTCAGCCTCCGCTTGTTGTTTTAGTTCACTGAAACGCTTCTTGAGCTCCTCGTTTTGCGTTTTCTTCACGGCGAGGTCATTATACAAGTCTTGGAACTTACTCCGCGCTTCCTCTAGTTTAACGTCCGCTACAGCCGCCAACTCGACAGCGTCCTCAACACTCTGCTGGTTGTCCTCGGAGTTCTGGAGCTGCTTAAACTGTTCGCGCAATACTAATTCACTACTTTCGGCAGCCGTAATGCGCTCTGTTGTGGACTCGATTTGATTCTCGAGGCGCTTTTTCTCCACGTCAATCTGATTCATCTGGCTCAGTAGTATCTGCCTCTTATGGTCAACTTGCTGCGCGCCCATCCTGTGCTCATTTAACCGCTGCCGCGCTACTTTAGATGCCTCTTGCGACTTCTCGACACTTTGCAACTTCTTCTCTAAGTCCTTTTTGAGTTTAACCACATCTTTCGACTCATGCTCAAGCTCAGTTTCGGCTTCGCGGATTTGCTCGCGTATCGACTTCTTCACGTCATTTGACGCATTGTTGGCATTCTTCTTTTCGTGGTATAATAACTCACCGTCTAGGTTTAGCACTGAGAAATCTGACGCTGTTTCTGCGAGGAGGTTCGCCAACTTCTCGGAACTTGCTAGGGCGAAATCAGACCCCACTTCTTTGCACAACTCTGCGACGCTATCCTTAACTTTGCGTAAATGCTGAATCGATGTGGCAGTTTTGAGCTTGCGATTCTTGAGGACCACATCTTCGCCCAACTGCTGTTGTAGCAGCCCTTTAAGCGTATCTATTGTCCCCGAAATCGTGGCAGTCTTCTGCATCTTATCGTTCAAGACCCTCTGCGCCGACTCTAAATCTGCGCTGTTCTTCATCTCAAACACTTCCGCATTTTCAAGTTCGGCCTCAACTATTTCGCCGTGTTTTTTGAGTTTCTGTAACTCTTTTTCGACTGTGGCAATGTCCTTCGTGAACTCTTGAACCTCGAACATAATGCGATTTAGGTGTTCCTTGTCATTCTTCAAGTTCTCATTTGAGTTAGCCATCAACTTCTTGTTTGCGTCAATTTGCGTCTCAATCTTCGCCATCTCAGTCTGCTTTTCATTCGCCGTCTGCGTGATAATCTGGACTTGGTGCGCCTTCACCTTCGCGTCCTCGTCCGCTTTAGTCAATGCAGTTTTCGCATCGTCCACCTTTTTCGCTAGTGAGTTAAGTTCAGCTTCAAAAGTTTCCTGTTCTAGTCGGGCTTTCTCGGCACTTTTTAGCAACTTCTCAGGATCTTGCCCTTCATAAAGCAGTGACGACTCACTCAAGAAATTCTGGCGCTGTATGCTGAGACTGATTAATGACTCAAACCGCTGCTGCAGTGAGTCCAGGCGATGAATTTTGTCAGTTATCTCCTGCACGCTCTTTGATGTCAACTGTTGCTCTAATTTTGTTATACCACTCTCAACATTTTTGACCTCTACACCGAGTTCGCCACGTTTACGGCGCAATTCGTCAACAATTTTGGCGCTGTTCTGTTTAACACTGTATAGCTGTTGTAGATCATCCGCTAGAATACGGCACAACGAGTCCTTGAGATCAGCTTGAATACTGTTTGCCCGCTTCGCAACATTCGCCTGCCTACCGAGCGGTCCGAGCTGGCGTCGCACCTCAAAAATCAAGTCATTCAGCCTGTCGAGGTTCCCCTTCATCGAGTCAAGTTTACGCACCGCCTTCTCTTTGCGCTGGCGATGTTTCAGCACACCTGCCGCCTCCTCAATAAACCCACGTCTGTCCATAGGCGTAGCGTTCAAGATTCGGTCAAGGCGCCCCTGACCGACAATAACATGCATTTGCCTGCCGAGCCCAGTGTCACTCAGCAACTCTTGAATATCAACCAGCCGGCAAGACTCACCGTTAATCTCATATTCACTACCACCACCACGGTACATAGTCCGCTTTATTGTAACTTCAGTGTATTCAATCGGCAGCGCACCGTCACTATTATCAATCGTCAACGATACTTCTGCACGCCCCAACGCTGTGGTCTTCCCATCGCTTCCGGCAAATATAACGTCGTCCATTTTGTTACCGCGCAAAGTCTTTGCACCCTGCTCCCCCATCACCCAGCTCAAAGCATCGACAACATTTGACTTACCCGAGCCGTTAGGCCCGACGATACAAGTGATGCCTGGCTCAAGGATTAACTGAGTTTTCGACGCAAAAGACTTGAAACCTCGCAACGTTAGGTTTTTCAGATACATTTCACGCCTCCTGTTAGGATATGACTAGTATAGCACTTTCCAGTCCGCAAAGTTTAGCCACTACACCCGTTACGCCCCGCTACTTTGTCCTCGTCGCTACAAGTGTGGTTCGGGTTTGTTGGGTCGGAGTCCTTAGCGTCATCTGATGCATACGACCTACCCGTCAAGAACGACTTGTCAGCGTCCGGTATTGGCTTAGGTTGCGCACCAGTAGCCTGTAGCATATCCTTCATATACGGTTGAACCAAATATTGTGCAATCGCTCCAGAAGTCCACCGCCGCATATACCGACCGTTCATACTCATATTCGTCAACGGAACGTCCCCTTGTGCATTTCCAACCCATCCCGCAGTGCACGCTTGAACCACACATGCTAGCGTCCAGAGGTGAAACTCATTCTCGGAGGTCCCAGTCTTCGCCCCGACGTCCCACCCCGAAATACGGGCTTGATTTGCCACGCCTTGTGTAACATTAGTCTTCAGTGCCCAAAACGCAGTGTTCGCCACTTTCTCGTCAAGCACCCGTTCGCAGTTCGCACTCGGCGGTTCATATTCCTTCTCGGACTGATCAACTATTCGCACTATGCCCACAGGAGAACAGTGTATTCCACCAGATGCCACGGTTGCGTAAGAGTTCGCCATAGTCAGTGGAGAAACATTTTCAGTACCAATCACCATTGCAGGCCCTAAATACTTCGGATCCGAGATGTCACCATGCAATTCATCCACAATACCCATCATCTTCGCAGTGTCCCCCCAAGAGCACATACCATCAATTCCCGCCATCTGAATCATCGGGATGTTGAGCGACTGGTTAAACCCGTTTAGCGGAGTTGAAGACCCTGTGTCGCCATTGTAGTTTTTGGGAGTCCAAGGGTTAAACGGCGCGGCACAAGCGAACTGAGAAGCGATGAATGGATACTTAATCTTGCCGTAAAGCGAGTCGTAGAGCCCGTGCCCGTTGCGCAGCCAATCAACTAGCACCACCAATTTTATTGAGGAACCAGGCGAAAAGCCATTACTCCCGCCCTCGGAGCGCCCGACAGCGTAGTTCACAGCAGTATCAATCGCATTTGGGTCGGTCTGGGCACCATTATATGGCCTGTTCTGCGCCATGGCGATCACCTTACCAGTCCCAGGCTCGACAGTGACTAATACATCTTCCATTCCTGACTTATCATCCGCTGGCACCATATCTACAACATGTT
Organism: Candidatus Ancillula kalotermitis; assembly: GCA_031273495.1. Classification (GTDB taxonomy): domain Bacteria; phylum Actinomycetota; class Actinomycetes; order Actinomycetales; family Bifidobacteriaceae; genus Ancillula; species Ancillula kalotermitis. The sequence goes on from JAISRT010000001.1 coordinate 21,098, forward strand.
CCGCCGCCGCATTCTGTGCTGCCATATTGAGCGTCGTGTAGATTTTCAGCCCAGACTGGTATAAAAAGCGCTTCCGGTCGTCAATCGTTATTCCATACTGCGGACTGTGCAGGATTTGGTTGACCACATAGTCGCAGAAGAACGCAGCGTTTTTCGCAGACTGGCACCCTACTGGGACATCTGTGACGTGCAACATATCCGCTAGTTTCGTTGACACTGCCTCGTCGTGTTGCTCTTTTGTTATGAAGTTCTGCTCCAACATCAAGTCTAGGACTATATTACGCTGTTTCACTGCCTCCTCAGGATAAGTTAGCGGGTCATACATGACGGGAGACTTGGTGGTCCCTGCAATCAGTGCGGCCTCAGCGATAGACAGGTCTTTGGCGTCCTTGTTGAAATACTTTTTGCTACTCGACTGCGCACCGTACACATTAGGTCCAAACGGCGCTACGTTCAGATACCCTTCAAGAATTTGCTCCTTGCTCATCTTCTTCTCGATGTCAAACGCAGACTTGGCCTCCTTGAGTTTTCGGTAAATGGTCTGCTCCTTCGCGTGATAAGCAGCGATTGGGTCTGCCTCCTGCAACGCATTGTCAATCAACAGGTTCTTCACGTATTGTTGGGTTATCGTCGACCCACCTTGAGTGTCCGCGCCGTCAGAAGAATAGGTTTTGAAAAAGCCACGCACCATCCCCATCGCGTCAATTCCATCATGTTCATAAAATCGCTTGTCCTCGCGTGCAATCACGGCATTCTGCAAGTTCTTCGATATTTTGTCGAGTGGCACCACTATACGGTCCTGGGCGTAGAACTTGGCAATCTCAGTCGTCCCGTCCGCGGCATACATAATAGTCTCGGTCGAAAGGCTATTATTATACTGGTCAGTCTCAATGTCATTAAATGCGTTGTCTGCCACATCTTTGAACTGGTTAAGGCCATACGCAAGTGGCAAAAGCGTCGCACCAGCAACAACCCCAGCAACTGCGGCAAGTAGAATCATCGATGCAAAAGTCCCCAACTTGAACCTAGACTCAAGTTTTACACCATCTTTTGCACTCATACCTATAGTATAGCACATAACTTCATTCGCGTGCACGTCCCCATGTCACCCTTGGGCGCGGTGGGTTCGTCCCATGTCACCCTTGGGCTTGTCCCGAGGGTCCACACTGGCGCGGGGTGTCCGATGGATCCTCGGCATAAAGCCAAGGATGACAATAATGTAAAGCCAAGGATGATAATAATGCAATGCCAAGGATGACACATTATCGCATTGTCCCTCAGGTCATGGCGTCACTCCCGCGGTGAGGCTGACCAGTTCGAAGTTGTCCCCGATCTTCTCGCGGGTGCTGATGTCTTTGATGAGCAGTGCCAACGCTTTCGAATACTTTTGCATGTCGCGTCCCTCACTCGTCTGGGTGTTGAAACGGCTGACCGCAGCGCCTATTGCCTGTTCATGCTCCCGACAAGTTTCCCGCATTTTCGTTAAGCTCGCACGCGGGTCGTCGAACCCGATGAGCGTCTCACCTGCCGAGTCAGTGGTTATGAGGTAGTGCGGGTGCAGCCACTTACCCCTCTCAGACTCACTCGCGCCAGAGTCAGACGGTGCCGAATAATGCCTTAGCGTCCAGAAGGTCAAGTCTTCATCAAGTGCGCAATGTAATCCAAAAGGTTTCCGGTCAAGCTCAATGCGCTCTTGGGGAGTCAAACTCTTGATGAACCGCATTAAGTCAGCGCGGAAATCCCCGAGCCCAAGGTCCATAATCGAAATCCCTGCCCCCATCTCCTCAAGGTCAACAATCTCATTCTGGAGCCGTTTAAGTTGCGTGGCGCGAAACTGCAAGTCCTGGTCATCCTGGTTCAGCAAATTGTCGTCACCAGTTGCGGAGAGACTCAGTATTTTCATGCGCCGTTGAACCCTTTCTTGAAGGTTGAGATACTGGTCAAGGTCACTTTCCGGCCAGAAGTTCACCATTTGCACTTGAGTATTTGGCGACCCGATACGGTCAATGCGTCCAAATCGCTGAATAATGCGCACCGGGTTCCAGTGGATGTCGTAATTGACCACAAAATCGCAGTCTTGAAGATTCTGTCCCTCCGAAATGACGTCAGTAGTCACCAAAATGTCAATGTCACGCCCAGAATCCTCACCCCTCATCTTCGCCACCGGTGCGAAATCGCGTAGTAATTCGTTGAAGCCATCATTTTTTACAGGACTTGTGCACTGAGTTTGTTGCCCTGTGATGAGTGCAAGTGTGAAATCGCTAGACAGACTACTGGATAAATTGTGGTAAAGATATTGGGCAGTGTCGGCGAATGCGGTGAAAATCAGCACTTTACGATTCTTGGCGTTAATGGGATGCTTAATCTTCTTGGCGATGATCCTCTGCAACTCTTGAAGCTTATTGTCATATTCATCTCGCAATTCAACAGTCTGAGATAGAATTTCGGACAGACTCGTAATGTCTAACTCTAAGTCGTGCAAATACATTTTAACGTTCATATCACCCATCTCGATCGGATTGTGTGCACTGGAACTCTTTTTCTGGTTCATTGTAAAACTCTCAACCAGTTCAAAATCGTCGCTACTAAAGTCTTCTGTGGGGTCAAACTCAACCGCTTCAAGTGTAGTACTGTAATTCTGGTTATGCTCGAGAAAACCTGTGAGCCTCTTCTCAACGTAGCGGTAATACTCTAAAACTCTACTAACAGTCTTGACAAATGCGTCCGTTGAACTTTCGAGCCTCTTAAGCATATTGACGCGCATAAAATTCTGCACACCGCGCTCACGACCACGCCGTCCCGCCCCTGAAAACTCGTCTGACACTTCATACTTCACCAACTCATCTTCATAGACATAGTTAATCGGGGCATACGCACTCATATTCAAAGACTCCAACCGGTCAAAAAGCTCGTGATATGACAAGCCGTCACCGATTTTGGGGGCAACTGAAATGGGTGCAAGTCGCTCGGGGAACTTCCCCACTGCGTCGATATCATAACTGTTCTCAATGTGGCGCCGACTCCTCGCAATTGTCACTGAGTCAAGGAGCTCAAAAAACTCGTCAGTGAGCAGGTGTAAAAGGTTCTTCGTGGTCTGCTCGTCTGGTGTGAAAGTCTTCCACTGGGAATACGCCGCCTGTGCCTGTTTGAAAATGTGTTTGACTGAACTGTTGAAGTCTGTGAACTCGTTCAGGCGCTCAAGGTCACCATAATGTGCAATCGCTAGTTGATTCGCGAGGTCTGAGAAATTGTTGTTCACTGGTGTCGCCGAAAGCATGAGCACCCGACTGGGAACGCCTTTAGAAATAACCTTCTCAATCAACTGTTCGTAGCGCCCCCCGTTGCCGTTGCGGAAATTGTGCGACTCGTCAATGACCACCAAATCGTAGTTCCCCCAGTTGACTCGACTGAGATCGATACCGTTACTAATGCCCTTCTCGCGCGTCAAATCGGTGTGAAAGAGGACATCATAATTGAAGTGGTCCTCCTGCAAATTGTTGCTAGTATAGTTCGAACGCCAAGTGTTCCAGTTTTCGGCAAGTTTCTTCGGGCAAAGCACTAAAACATTCTTGCCGCGGTCCTCATAATATTTAATCACACTGAGCGCTGTGAAAGTTTTACCGAGCCCAACGCTGTCTGCAAGTATACAGCCTCGGTATTTCTCGAGCTTCTTGATGATGATTTTCGACGCGTCCTCTTGGAAGTCATAGAGCATTTTGAACACTTTCGAGCTCTGATACTGGTCGAGGTTCGTGTCGTCAAGTTCGCTTTCAATTTCGTCGAGATAGTTCTGGAAGATGTGATATAATGTGAAGTAGTAAATGAATTGGGGAGAGTTCTCCTTATAGGCGTAGTCAAGTGTTGTTGCCAGTTCCTCGGTAACATCAGTGGTTTTGTCGTGCCGGTCACTGAAAATCTGGTCAAAAGTGTCCTTAAGGTGCGGCACTATTTCGTTACTCTCTTTGGTGATAATATTACTGATTGCATTGGTGTGGGTCCGCTTAAGGTTCGAAGTCGTGAAGCCATTTATTGGCCAGTAGGTCGCCGTATCGGTTGAAATCATCGTGTTGATTGGGGCGTTCTCGAGCAGGGATTTGAACTGTGTCCTCTCGCGCACCCATTTTGCACATCGTTTCGCCAGGTCAGAGCTTTGTAAATCGTTCTTGAGCCTCAACTCGAACATATCGCCAAAAATTTCACGTTCACGCAGTATTTGGAACTCCTTATCGGGCTTCGACTTCTCAAGGACGTCAATAAATGTCGGCTCAGTGAAGAGGAATTGGAACTTTTGCACACTTTCTAGCTCGGCGTGCAGTGCTTGGTAAGTGTAAATTGAGAAGCGTGGTGCCGCCACTTGTAGGACTTTCGACTGCGTTAAGGCGCTCTTTAAATCGTCGAGTACACAGTTGTTGACCTGATCAAAAACTTCCACATTAAACCTAACGATACCTTGAGCGCATAGTCCTTCTCCGGCGCATCAGCTTAGTATTAACCCCCGCCTCAATTGTGAACGTCACATCTTCGAGATAGTCAAAATGCTCGAGCAGACGCCTACTATAACGCATAATTTGGGGTATTGTCAAAGCGCCCTCAGTGTACAAGTCCTCATCGATTTGGATAAAGTCACGCATCTCATTGTATGTCGAGTCGAACAAATAGCGCTTCGTTTGCCCTGCACCCGCGGTCCAGTTGTCACTTTGGAAGCAGTCTGCGAAGAACTTCTCAGTCGAGTTTTGGTAGACGATGTGCACCAGTATTTTCCAGAACTCCCGCCAACTGCCGATCCAAACTGCGTTATCCTGGAGCCAAACGCCCTCTGGTGTGCGTCCAGTGAAGTTAATCTCATTGTCGAAGTAGTATCTCGTCCCAGACTTGCCCAGTTTCGTCTGTATTTTGCGCACCTTCGGCTTAGCGTTTTGCGGCTTGTCAGTGTGGGCACCTGATTCCGTCTCACTCCCGTAGATTTTGGCGGCGTCAATCATCAAGTTCCAGAAGTCTTCCTCAGTCAAATTGGCGTCAAGCACACTAAAATACAGTTTCTTGATGTAGAAGTAGACCTCATCTTTTCGCAACGTCCGCTCTCGCTCAAGTAATTTTCGGTGCTTCAACTCGCGCATTGCAAACTCGCGCAAGAACTCGTCTAGGGTTGACTTTTCACGGCCACTTTCAAGGGTTTTAGTGCAGAGTTTTATCAACTCTAGCCAGTATTTTTCGTAGTATTGAGTCTGCTCGTCTAGTGATTTGCTCATCAACAAAAAGTTCCGCACCATATCGCTACTTGAGAGGTTTAAGCCAGTCGCATTTATCGACTCGAAGACATCTTGAGGGTTCTCGTAGGCCTTATTTTTGTCGAGCTCTATCACCACGAAGTTGACATTTTCAAGCGCACTAAATATCTGTTCAATTGTGAAGTGGGAACGGCGAAGATGAGTCTGAAAGGCGCGGAAAGCTTTGGCAACCAGATTGCGAGTGGTCCCCTCGTCAGCGGCATAATATTTCCGGTACGCATTAGTGAAGAAGTTCAAATACTTGTCGTCATCATTTTGAAGTTGTAGCCTTAACTTTATCTCGTTGTCACTGATAACCTCCTGCACCAGAAGCTTAACCATCTGCGCGCGGAACTTTTTCTCACGGGACGCTTCAAGTAGGGCAATGAGCAAAATGTAGAGTGAGGTGAGCCTCTGCTGGCCGTCCACGATTAAGTACTGCTCATGGCGAAACTTCAACTCTTGCGGTATCAAGACGATAGTCCCGAGAAAGTGCTCCCACTCTTGATCTTCAGCCATCTTCTCGCAGAGCTTCGTCACGTCTGCGAACAATTGCTCAATTTGTTCACGCTTCCAGGAGTAGGGGCGCTGATAAACGGGCACTAGAAACTGTCGGTCACCATCACCTGGCAACAACAGCTCAAGGAAGTTCTTCTGATATGCTCTAATTCTCAGCCACTTTCCACTCCCCTGGTATTCGTTTGTCATTGTCGAAGACGCAGCCGATTTTGAACACTTTTCGCGGGTCGGACTTAAATTGCTCAGTGTAGCCCTGCTCCTCAATCTGCTGCAACGCGTCGTCAGCAGTCCCGTTGCCATCTAATTTGAACTCGAAGACGAAGATTGCTCGCTTGGTTTTCATGACAAGGTCAGTGCGCCCCCTAGAATTCTTGACCTCGCTCTCGATATTGCGCCCGAGAAGTGTGAAGAGTAGGAAGAATATGGTCTGGTAATGTTTCTCCTGCTTGTTGTTCAAGTCGTAGGGAATTGCCGCGTAGAATGACTGAAGTCGAGTGAAAAAGCTGTCGAAGTCCTCGCTGTCAAGGTCGTAGAGAAATAAGTGGTAGTTGAATGATGCCAAATTCGCCTCGTAACGCACTTCGGCTAGTAAATTCTCGATGAACCCGAACTTGACCTCCTCGTTGGGGAACCCTAGAAGCAGACTGCCGTAGTCGTCAACACCTTTAATTGTCAGGTACCCCGTCTGATACAGTAATGCAATTGGGACATCTTGCCCGATCCGATACAGGTCAATATCATCGGGCATAAGTGGTATTAGTTTCTCGAAGTTCCCGAAGTCATACTGCCGCTCGCGCAACTCTTCCACAAGGAATGTCGGCGTTCCAGTCTCGTACCAGTAGTTTCTGTACATGTGACTGCTAAAAGTGTTGATAGTGCTGAACGGGTTGTAAACACTCACGCTCAAGTCCTCGGAGAAGTGGTAGCCGTTATAATGCTTCCTCAACTTTTCTAGTGCCTCTTCTTCGGTCTGCTTATTATACTCGGCGAGCAGTTTAATCTCGGGCTTGAAGTTCTCCTCGAGTTCTTCTTGCATAATGCCACAGATTCCCGCATATTTCGGCAACATCGAGATGTCACGGAGCTGGTTTAGATCGCTAAAAATTGACACTTTGCTGAATTTGGACACGCCAGTCAAGATTGCGAACCTGATGTAGGCATCTGAACTCTTGAGGACGACGTAGAAACTCTTCAGGAGCATTAACATATCGATGTTATCAGTCTTCGCCTCCACTTTACCCAGGAGTGGCTTATCATATTCGTCGATGAGCACAACCACCTGCTGCCCTGTCTGCTCGTATGCCCTGCGGATGAGCCCCTCAAGACGAGTTCCGTATGCACTTTCAGCATTATCACTGCCGTAAATCTTCTCGTATCCTGAAAGTATAGTGTCAAGGCGGCCTTCAAGTGCCGAAATCCCCTCGAAATACTGGCCAACGTTGAAGTCAAAGTGCAGAACAGGGTGCTTGACCCACTCGGACTCCAATTTCTCAATCTCGAGCCCCGCGAACAGGTCTTTATTCCCCTCGAAATACTCGCGCAGAGTGCTGATTAACAAGGATTTACCGAAACGTCGGGGGCGCGCCAAGAAGTTGAACCTGGCGTCATCATTCGCCAAAGCATACACAAGCGCAGTCTTGTCCACATAGACATTTTCACGCCTCCTGATCACGGAAAAAGTCTGAATGCCCAGCGGCATCCTACGCTTTATTGTCCCGTCCGAAGTGTTGATACTGTTGGTCATACCTCCAGTATAGCATAACCCCGTGTCACCCTTGGGCGGCGGTGTCCGTCCCGTGTCACCCTTGGGCTTGTCCCGAGGGTCCAGGGGGGGTCAGTGTGCACTGGATCCTCGGCATAAAGCCAAGGATGACAATAATGCAAAGCCAAGGATGACAATAATGCAAAGCCAAGGATGACATGAGGGCGCGGTGCGTTTGTGTCACCCTTGGGCGGCGGTGTCCGTCCCGTGTCACCCTTGGGCTTGTCCCGAGGGTCCAGGGAGGTCAGTGCGTTTGTGTCACCCCTCGGCATAAAGCCAAGGGCAGGCGCGGGCTTGTCCCGAGGGTCCAGTGAGGCAGGGTACCACCTCCGGTCGGGCTTTCTTCGCGAACTCGATGATGAACATGAGGAGGACCGCGACTAAGATGAAGATCACCGCCCAGAAGAGTTGTGGTGCAATTGCATCATTAACGAACGCCTCAACAATGCTTTTGAGTGCCTGATTTTGCTCCGGCTCTAAATAGTTGCCGACAACATGGTCAGAATACGTCCTGAACCCGTCGAAGAACTTGAAGAAGACTGCGGGAACCAGTAGCACGAGCCCCGAGGCGAGCGTAACGTTCTGGATAAGTCGCATCATCCGCACCTTTGACCCCCAGGAGATGTGAATGAGCAAGAATGTGAGCAGTAACACGGCAATAATCAGCACCTCGTTAAGAAGGTTGAGCTCCTGGACCTCGTCTTGTATTGTCAGCACAAAGCCTATTAACTCGGACGGTAAGCGTTCCTGGGCGATAAGGCGATCGTAGGAATCGGGGTCATTATACAGTTCCCAGACGGCGTCATTAACCATCTCTTCGCAGTGCTCAATCTCGACAGTTTCACAATAATGCGCACTCTCAATCAGGTAAACCGTGTGGTCAAGCGATGTTGTGGTCGAAATCAGTGAACTCGAAAATATCAGCATCGGTATGCAAATTGTCAGCGCGATAGCAATGAGGAACTGGGAAACGCGGGGGTCTGGCTGCTTGGCCTCAATATACTCCATTCTAGCCACCTGCCCTTCCTGCCGTGACGAAATAGTAGTTCGGGTCACCGGGCATTGGACTTTTCGCGAACATCACTAGAGTGTCCCATGAGCGCGCATTGTCAACAATAGACTTAATGTCGGTCGCGGCACCAACGTCAAGCACAGTATACGTGAATTTCGCAGTGTTCGTCGCGATTTCAACCGCGTCACCCTTCTTGAGTTGGTTAAGCTTTATGAACTTCGTGGGGTCATCAGTACTAATCACTGTCGCGTCAGGCTCACCAGGGTCAGCGGAGTTCTGCACAATATAAGCAGTGGACGCCTTCTTATACATTAACGGCTCCTCAATATCAATACTCGGGAATTTGATAGCACCGATAATATGCCCTGGGATGTATTTCTGCGTCTCCTCAGGCGGTTTCTCGGCATCTGGTGCACTTGAATCAATATAATTGCGCAGGTTAAAGCTCTCCATCACGTCATCGAGCACACGGTCAGACTGCAAATGTGGGAAAATGTCATTGTGAATCTTGCTCTCGAGATAACGTGAACCGAAACTATACACTGACACACTTGCGAGCGCCGCGATTAGCAGTGGTGAAACGACATAGCGCACAATACGCAGCCCCCGTTTGTGATTCGCCTCCCAACTTTGCAATGTCGACAACTTCTCCGCGGGTTTATTGCTCAGTAACATCAGTTTGAAGCCCATTAAGCTCGGGAAAACAATGAGGAACACCGGCAGAATGCTCTTGTCAAGCACTGTGGAAATGACTATCAGGGTGACTGCGAAAACAATCTCTTGACGCGTGGACCAGATCGCCGCCCAGAGCGAAACGTGGTGGGATTCCTTCGGCGTGACGATGAACTTGGCTTTGCGCCCCAGTAGTGAAAAGAAGGACGCCTTGAGCGAAATGTAGAACATCGAACCGTAGAGCAAGAAGACGTAGAACAGGTAGTACAGAATTGGCATCGGACGCATCCAGCGGCTGTGGAAAATCGCGTCGTTGACCATCGGTGCGCAGAGGAATATTATCGTCGGAATCAACATCCACACCGGGTAGTGCAGAGAGTAGCCGTCCGCGGGGTAAATGATCACGTTCATAATCACATACAGGAAGAAGAATGTTGTCAGTGGTAGTGAATACGTGAAGAGCACAATGTCAAGCTTCTCGAACCAACTCATCCGCGACTTGATGATCTTGCCAGTGTAAGTCTTGATGAATTCCATATTGCCCTGAGTCCACTTCGAATGCCGCTTTTTGAACGCCTCATAGTCCACCGGATACTGCTCCTCACACTCGATTGACTCCGCGAACCCCACGAAATAGCCCTGCTCACGCGCCTCGATTGAGAAGCACAAATCTTCTGCCACAGTATGCGGGAAGCGACCAACCGCCTCATAACACGCTCTCGAAATCATAGCACCGTGCCCTAGCAGGCTGAGGAACCCGGAATCAGTCTTGATGCTCTGGTATACTGGCCAGTGCGAATCCACACCTTTGGCGAACATTGACATAAAGCGGTTCTCATTACGGGTGGCGATGTGATTGCACTGCAAAATCCCGAGGTTGTCATAGTGCTCGAAGTATTTTAGGCAGTTCGTCACGAAGTCATGCGGCAAAATCTCGTCCGAGTCGATAATTGCGAAATAGTCGTAGTCGGTGCGGTGTTGCAAGTAATTGTTCAAGTTCCCGGCCTTGAAACCACTGCGATCCTTGCGCCGGTAGACCTCAAGATTATGCTCAAGAGCGAAGGCGTCGACGCGCGCTAAATACTCCGGGTCAGAACTATCGTCTAGTATCACAGTCTTCACATTCTCATAGTCCTGCACCATTGAACGCGACAGGGAGTCCTCAATAATGTCATCGCATGTTGTGTAAACTAGGACGACGCGCTTACCTTGTGGGGTTGGGGTGTTCATAATCAACTGCTCCGTGGAACTTATTTTGCGCCGACGGTTGAGCCAGTAATTGAACACGTAGAGAATGTCCTTAATGCCGTTGAGCCAGAAATACGAGATGAACAGTGCGTTGAAAACTAGCAGGACATCCAACCATAACTGGTGCTCCTCATAGTCGGCATCAAACACTTCAGCGACGAACGGCACGAATGTGAACCCGATTAGCACTGCCCAGAGAATGACCAATATCACATAAAAGCGGGGGTCCTTGCGGATCCTCGCACCTCCAGGCACGAACTGTCTGTCGAATTCTTGCGGTGCCATTGTCATACCTCTTGATTATAGCACACTGCGCCACGCTTTGTTAAATTTGGTGGGCGGTGGCCCGAGTTTGACACTTCGTTTTAGACCGATTTCACAAAAACTCCTTATTTTCTCGGCGTTAAATGCTTAACTTTCGCAAAAATTATGCTATAATATATAATGTATACAATATAAACGAA
>JAISRT010000050.1 GCA_031273495.1 Candidatus Ancillula kalotermitis
TTGGCTTTATGCCGAGGGTCCAGTGCACACTGCGCAAGCGTGGATTCTCGGGACAAGCCCAAGAATGACATGGGACGGACCCCTCTACTGTCACCCTTGGCTTTATGCCGAGGGTCCACAAAGGAATGAACACTCCAATTAAACAAGTTCAACACATTGTGCTATAGTATAGACATTAACATGAATTAGTGTTAAACATTGAACCTAGACGCCAAGGATCTAGAAAGTGTTTGACGTAGAAAGGAATATCATGACAGAGAAAAACCCAATCAAGGGACAAGACAAGTTCGCCGAGGCAGTAATTGACAACGGCTCATTCGGCACACGCAAAGTAAGATTCGAAACTGGACGCCTCGCGCAACAAGCAGACGGCGCAGTGACAGCATTTTTAGATGATGAGACTATGGTTTTGTCGACAACAACGATTTCAGGAGAGCCTAGAGAGTCCTTCGATTTCTTCCCGCTGACTGTAGATGTAGAAGAAAGAATGTATGCTGCAGGGAGAATCCCAGGAAGTTATTTCCGCCGTGAAGGACGCGCTACAACTGAGGCAATATTGGCGTGTAGAATAATCGACCGTCCTCTACGCCCGCTTTTCGACAAGAGACTGCGCAACGAAGTGCAAGTGATCGAAACAATTCTAGCCGTTTCTGGTGATGATGCGTATGATGTGCTCGCGATTAACGCTGCGTCGGCGTCAACATTGATTTCTGGCATTCCGTTTACAGGTCCAGTTTCAGGCACACGACTAGCCCTAATTGACGGCCAGTGGGTGGCTTTCCCTCGTTTTTCGGAGCTTAAGCGCGCAGTATTCCAAATTACGGTTGCGGGACGTGTCCTGAACCCCGAAGACCCTAACTCTGATGTTGCTATTGCGATGATTGAGGCAGGGGCAACTGAGAATGCTTGGGACCTCATACAGAACGGCGGCCGCAAGCCAGACGAGGCGACGGTAGCTGAAGGTTTAGAGGCAGCAAAACCTGCAATCCGTGCGCTCTGCTTCGCTCAACTTGAACTCAAACGCGTTGCTGCGAAGGAAGTTGCTGAGTTCCCAGTGTTCCCTGAATATCTGGATTCCGACTATCAAGCAGTTTCAGACTTCGCTCTTGCACGCCTTGAGGAAGCCTATAATATTGTCGAGAAGCAACCTCGCGAAGTCTTGATTGGTGAAATTAAGCATGATATGATGAGTGCGCTCGCTGGTGACTCTGATGATGCTAACAATTCTGCACCGCTAGCTGGACGCGAAATTGAGCTTGGTAACGCATTCAAGAGCCTTCAGAAGAACCTTGTGCGCCACCGTATCCTGACTCAGGACTACCGCATTGACGGGCGTGCACTTAACGAAATTCGACCGCTCTCCGCAGAGATCAATATAGTCCCACGTGTCCACGGCTCAGCGTTATTCCAGCGCGGTGAGACCCAGATTCTTGGCGTGACGACTCTGAACACCCTTAAAATGGTCCAGGAGCTTGACGGTCTCGGCACGAATACCGCACGTCGTTATATGCACAACTACAACTTCCCTCCGTATTCTACAGGTGAAACTGGGCGTGTGGGTGCACCAAAGCGCCGTGAAGTTGGCCATGGTGACCTTGCCGAGCGTGCACTAATACCAGTGTTGCCGTCGAAAGAGGACTTCCCTTACTCAATTCGTGAGGTCTCCGAAGCGCTGAGCTCGAATGGTTCCACCTCAATGGGATCTGTTTGCGCTTCGACATTGTCAATGCTCGCGGCTGGTGTGCCTCTCAAGGCGTCAGTTGCAGGTATCGCAATGGGCTTGGTTTCAGATGTTGTGGACGGTGAGACTAGGTTCAAGACCTTAACTGACATACTCGGTGCGGAAGATGCGTTCGGCGATATGGACTTCAAAGTTGCGGGCACGACCGATTTTATTACGTCTATTCAACTTGACACGAAGCTCGACGGAATACCATCAGATGTTCTAGCGGGTGCACTTGGTCAAGCTAGAGAGGCACGTCTGCAAATTCTTGAAGTCTTGAACAGCGCGATTAGTTCTCCTGCTGCTATGGGTGAAACTGCGCCTAGGATCATCACTGTGGAGATACCTGGTTCGAAGATCGGTGAGGTTATTGGGCCGAAGGGCAAAATGATTCAGCAGATACAGGAAGCTACTGGTGCGGAAATCTCAATCGAAGAGGAAGGTGGCAAAGGCATAGTTTTCATCGCGACTACTAACGGTTCTGCCGCGGAAGAAGCTAAGGCACAGATTAATGCAATCGCGAACCCTGTGACTCCAAAAGTTGGCGAAGAGTATCTCGGCACCGTAGTTAAAGCAGCGTCTTTCGGTGCCTTCATCTCTCTGACTCCTGGGAACGACGGACTACTTCACGTGACGAAAATGCGTTCGCTAAATGACGGCAACCGTATTGAGTCTGTTGAAGATGTTGTGACTATTGGACAGAAACTCCAGGTTAGAATTGCTGAAATCGACCAGCGCGGGAAATATAGTCTCGAACTGGTTTAACAAGCCGCAGTAGTGGCTTTGGCTCCTATAGGTAAACGGATATACCGATTCCCTCCTAAGGAATAATTCTCGGTTCGATTCCGGGTGGGAGCACAAACTCATACTGAAACTCAGCGATTTAACTTTTCCGAATAGTTGTGCTAGACTACTGGTGTTACTTCTAAAAGAGGTGGCAAAACAGAAAGTTGAGGTATATTATGGCGGACAAGACAACACCAGAAGACGCAAAGCGCGGTTATTATAAAATCGGCTGGCTTGAGCGTATCGCGTTCGGTTCGGGCGATATGGCACAGAATTTCATCTACCAGACGGTAACGACTTATCTGCTCTTCTTCTACACCAACGTTTTCGGGCTAGACCCAGCGATTGCGGCGTTAATGTTCCTGATTGTGCGTATTATTGACGCGATTTGGGATCCGATTGTCGGTGCTTTGATTGACCGCGTAACCCTCCCGTTCGGTAAGTATCGAGGGTGGATGGCGCTTATGGGTCCGTTCCTCGTCGTGCTTATGGTGCTATGTTTCGTAGTGCCTCAATTTGGCGAGACTGGTAACACAATCTACGCATTCGTGACATATATCGCGCTCTCAATGGTCTACACAACTGTTAATGTGCCGTTCGGTGCCCTAAACGCAGCCCTGACCCGTGACCCACAGGAGACCACAATTCTCACTGCGACCCGTATGTGGCTAGTGAATGTGGCGCAAGTTGCTATTACGTATGGCGTGCCGACAATAGTAGTTGCCCTTTCTGCGACCCACTCAAACTCGAGTAAAGAGGACGCTAGTGCTTGGTTGACGACAATTATCATATACGGTGTGGTCGGGCTAGTGGCGCTGATATTCTCGTTCAAGGGGACTAAGGAGCGTGTCGTAATCTCGAAGGAGGACTCGGCGACTGTGAAAGCGTCTGACCTGTTCGTTGAAGTTGCACGTAACCGTCCGTTGCGTATCGTGTCCTTTATGTTCATCGTCGGCTTCGGCATTATGGCAATCTCGAACTCTGCGGGTGCCTACTTCATGACTTACAATGTTGGCGACGACACTCTAATTGGTGTGTATAATGTCATCTCAGCCATTCCGGCACTTGTAATTTTACCGTTTGTCCCTGCTTTGCGTAAACTACTCGGTAAGAAGAACTTGATGTATGTCTCGCTAGGCGTTTCGCTTGTCGGATTCGGTGGGTTGTTCCTAATCCCAGATCCTAAGGCGAACCTCGTGTTAATCTTCATATTCCAGTTCATTCGTAGTGCTGGTTTCGGTGTGGCAACTGGCTTCTTCTGGAGCTTGATTCCTGAGGCAGTGACTTACGGCGAGTGGAAGTTCGGTAAGCGTATTGCGGGCATTGCGAACGCTCTAATCGGTTTCTTCTTCAAGTTCGGCCTCGCGCTCGGCGGTGTTGTCCCAGGTCTAATCTTGTCGGCGACCCACTTCAATGCGGAAATGACTACTCAGCCTGATGCTGCACTTTTCGGTATTCGCGTGATTCTTGCAGGTATACCGTTCCTACTCGTGCTAGTGTTTATGTTCGTAGTGTCAAAGTATGACCTGACCGATGAGCAACTTGAGCAGTATAACACTGAGATCGAGGCGCGCCGTGTTTCGAAGGAGGAGAAGTAGACTAAGCACGCGCTAATATGCGTGTGTGAAGTTGTGCTAGAAGAAAGGTAAATCATGAGCAATATGTTAAGCAATCCAGTGCTACCAGGTTTTAACGCTGACCCGTCGTTTGTGCGTGGTCTTGATGAGTTCGGTAACACTGTCTATTACATCGCGAATTCGACGTTTGAGTATTTTCCAGGCGTTCAGATTCACCGCTCCTATGACTTACTGAACTGGGAGCTTGTGGCACGTCCGCTTGACTCGGTTGAACTGCTTGATATGAAGGGTGACCCTGATTCTGGAGGCATTTGGGCGCCGGACCTTTCGTATGCTGACGGCAAGTGGTGGTTGATTTACACTGATGTCAAAGTGACGGAGGGTAGTTTCAAAGACTGCACGAACTATTTGACTACTGCGGATTCGGTCTTCGGGCCTTGGTCTACGCCGGTCAAGTTGACGAATTCGGGCTTCGATGCGTCACTGTTTCATGATGAGGACGGTAAGAAGTATCTCGTGAATATGTATTGGGACCCGCGCGAGTATAAGCACCCGTTCGCAGGCATACAGTGCACTGAGTATTCGGTTACTGAGCAGCGTTTACTACCTGAGACTAGTCGGATCATCTACCATGGCACAAATGTTAAGCTCGTTGAAGGGCCTCATCTTTACAAGCTCAAAACTCCTGCGGGCGAGTTCTACTACCTCTTCGCGGCTCAAGGTGGTACGACTTATACGCATCAAGAAGTGGTGGCACGTGCAAAAACTCTCGACGGTGTGTTCGAAACGCAGCCTGGTGGGTTTGAGGGCGAGCCGTTCTTGACCGCCTATGACACTCCTTTCAACTACCTGCAAAAGTGCGGGCACGGTGCGCTTGTCGAAGTCGGTGGTGCGAGCAAGACTGGTGATGTGACCCAGAATGAGTGGTATTTCGCACACTTGACATCGCGTCCAGTGAAAAACCCGCTTTCGAGTGAGATTGACCCGCGTGGATACTGCCCACTTGGACGTGAGAGCGCAATCCAGAAGGTGGCTTGGAACCAAGACGGGTGGCCTGAGATTGTCGGCGGTAAGCAAGGTGCACAGTTTGTTGAGGTCCCAGAGCTTGAAGTTCCAGCCCAAGTTCCGAACGTCCATCAGGGTAACCGTGAAGCCTACGCGCTGCCATTCGATTTCCAGACATTGCGCATACCGTTCACAAGTGAGCTCGGTAAGTATGAAAAGGCGGAGTCTTGCGCGGGTGGGACGGCGAAAAACGGTCAGAGTGACGAGCGCGACTGTTTCGGTGAGTTAACGCTTTACGGGCGCGAGTCGCTACTCAGTTTGCACACACAGGCCCATGTTCTACGCAGGTGGCAGTCACTTAACTTCGAGGCTACGGTAAAGGTTGAATACGACCCTTCGACATATCAGCAGTCCGCAGGTCTCAGTGCCTACTATAACACTCAGCACTGGTCCGCATTAAGCATAACGAATAGGGGTAACTCATTGCCTGGGGGGTTAGACAACCCTAGCGCACGGATGCTCCAGATTACGAAGACTGACCGCGGCAACCAGACGTCAATTTTGTCTGTAAATAGCATTACAGTACTAATCCCTGACGGCGCCGACGTGTGGTTACGCCTTAGCGTCTGCGACTCGACCTATTACTACTCTTTCTCATACGATGGCTACAACTTCACCATTTTACCGTTCACTGGCTCGACAACAGAGCTCTCGGACGACTACACGCTTGAGTCTTATGGCGGGTTCTTCACTGGCGCCTTCGTTGGGTTGTTCAACGTAGACGGCACGGGACTCGGTATTCCCGCCAAGTTCAGCGAGTTCGAATATACTGAACTAGACGACAAGCCTACTGAACTAGACGACTAGTGCATTTGATGCCGAGGGTCTATGAACACACCGCGTCAATATGGATCCTCGGGACAAGCCCAAGGATGACAAGGGACGACAAGCCCGCGCCTGCCCTTGGCTTTATGCCGAGGGATGACAGTAGGGGTAATGTGTCACCCTTGGCTTTATGCCGAGGGTCTATGAACACACCGCGCGGTGGGGTGTTGCGCTAGCGATTAGAATTCAGCGATTTAACAATATCAACGCATTTTGCTATAATTGTAATATCCATAGTGGGCTATGGTGTAATTGGTAACACGCGGGTTTCTGGTTCCCGTATTTTAGGTTCGAGTCCTGGTAGCCCAGCATGAAATTAAATAGTGTTGAGCTCTTAGGTGAGTTAGAATGGCGTGGACTTCTTTTCCAGTCGACCGACGCTGATGCCTTGCGAAAAGAACTTGAACACCCAGTTTCATTTTACTGCGGTTTCGATCCGACCGCCGCAAGTCTGCATCACGGCAATTTGGTGCAGATTATCCTTCTCCGACACCTTCAAAATGCTGGACACAAGCCTTTCTGCGTGGTTGGCGGTGCTACTGGCTTAATTGGTGACCCTCGGATGTCTGGTGAACGCAATATGAACGATGAGGAGACAGTCCGCGAGTGGGGCAAAAAGGTGGGGTCACAGTTGACGAAATACCTCAAGATTGACGGAGAAAACGCCGTTCAACTCCTCAACAATTACGACTGGACGAGCAAACTGACTGCGATTGATTTTCTGCGCAGCGTCGGGAAAAACTTCCGGGTGGGCAGTATGATTGCAAAAGACACAGTTAAGACGCGCCTTGAGGGTGAAGGTCTGAGTTACACCGAGTTCAGCTACCAAGTTCTTCAAGGCTACGATTTCTACATCCTCAACAGGGACTACGGCGTGAAGTTGCAGACTGGTGGGCAAGACCAATGGGGTAATCTGACCTCTGGACTAGACTTAATACACAAGATGACTGGTGAGAGTGTTCATGTGATGACGACTCCGCTGGTGACTAAGGCGGACGGCAGCAAGTTCGGTAAGTCTGAAGGCGGCGCGATTTGGCTGGACCCTGAGATGATGAGCCCTTACGAGTTCTACCAATTTTGGCTCAATGTGCAAGATTCAGAGGTGGTTAAGCTCCTAAAAGTGTTCACATTCCTTGGGCGTGACGAGATTGAGCGGCTTGAGGCAGAGGTTGAGTCTAACCCTGGGAGACGTGAGGCGCAGAGTGTTCTCGCGGCGGAAGTTACACGTTTCGTACATGGAGACACAGCGCTCAATGAGGCAGTTTCAGCATCTAAAGCGCTTTTCGGGCTGTCTGACCTCACCGAGCTGTCCGCTAAAGTCCTAGGCACTGCGCTGTCGGGGGTTGAGGTCTTTGAGTTCGAAGGTGAAACACAACTGGGGCAACTTTTCGTGCAGACTAAGCTTTGCGCTAGTTTTAGCGATTTCGTGCGGACTGTGAAGGCGGGCGGTGTCTACGTTAATAATGAGAAAGTGCTTGACGCGAAGTCCAATGTTGACCAGAAAATGCTGTTAAATGGTGGGTTTTTAGTTCTACGCAAAGGCAAGAAGAGCATTGCGGGAGCCAAGATGAAAGGAAGTGAATAATGAGTATGATTGAGGCATTGTCGAACTCTACGCGTGAAGAATTGATGTCACTCGGTTTGCAGAAGGCGAATATTGCAGCGGAGTTAATCATCCAGATCTACGATAATCTTAGTGTGAATCCTGAGCTGGCATTGGAGTTGACACGCAGATTGGTCAACATTTCAACGCGGATTGCCCTTTTCCGTGAGCTTAATGGTGTTGCGGCGTATAATAACGGGGAGTATAGACTGGCAATAACTGAACTTAAGACTGCGAAACGCATCAATGGGGCGACCGATTATTTACCGATGATTGCTGATAGTTACCGTGGCATTGGGCAGAGTGAAATAGTCCTGAAGATTGCAAGTAGCGATGAAGCACTGAGCTTGGCACCAGACACACATGCGGAGTTAGCGATTGTGCTTGCGTCAGTGTATGCCGACTCCAATAAGTTCGAGTCCGCGCACCAAATACTACAGTTCGAGATTAAGCGGTTTGACATCTCAAATGACAGTAAGTTGAAAATACTTGAGGCACGCCTTAACTTTTACGAGATGGCTGGCGATGATGAGCACGCAAAACAGATGAATGATGCGATTGAACCTATTCGTGTACAACTTCAAGAGCAGCATAATGGACCTTTGGTGACTTACGATCTTTTAGAGAAGGAGGCGTAGAGTGGCAGAGTTTATAAAAGACGCAACGTCAATCGGACTGCCGAAAATTACGGACAGCCTGGTGCAAAACATGAAAACAACACCTGAACTAGATGCACAAATCGAGGAAAATGCAGCTGTGCTAGTGGTAGTTGGTGCGAACGAGGAGAGGTTTCTGATTGACAAAGACGTCTCAAAGGTGGGGCGAAGCGAAAATGTTGATGTGTTTCTGAACAGCCACTCTGTGTCACGCGAACATGCGGAAATCGAGCGAAGAAACGGTGAATTCATAATTACGGACCTCGGGTCACTGAACGGCACATATGTCAATATGCAAGTGATCGAAAGCCCTACGGTTTTGCGCAGTGGTGACAACATTCGAATCGGAAAATTTACGCTGCGTTTTCTCTGCGGATGAAATGTGCTATACTAGAGATATACAGTAACTGTGGAAAGGAATCATTATGACAGTAAAAGTAGGTATTAACGGTTTTGGTAGAATCGGACGCAATTTCTATCGTGCAGCTCTCGAGTCTGGTGCTGATATTGAAGTTGTTGCAGTAAACGATTTGACTGACAATAAGACGCTAGCGCAACTGCTGAAGTTTGACTCATTGCTAGGGCCGCTGAAGATTAACGGAAAGCGTGCAGAAGTGACTTATGATGATGCCAATATTTACGTTAACGGCAAGGCAATCAAGGCGTTCGAGATTCGTGACCCTAAGGAGATACCGTGGTCTAGTGCAGGTGCCGATGTAGTTATCGAGTCCACTGGTTTCTTCGTAGACGGTGACGCAGCGCGTGCACATGTTCAAGGTGGTGCGAAGAAAGTTATCATTTCAGCTCCAGCGAAGGGTAATGTTGATGGCACTTTCGTCGTCGGCGTGAACCACAAGGACTATAACCCAGCGACTCAGGACGTTATTTCAAACGCTTCATGCACGACAAACTGCCTGGCACCTCTTGCTAAGTTGCTCGACAAGACTGTTGGAATCAAGCAGGGCATAATGACTACAATTCATGCCTATACTGCTGACCAGCGCCTTCAGGATGCACCACACTCTGACTTGCGTCGCGCTCGTGCGGCTGCACTTAATATGGTACCAACCAAGACTGGTGCTGCACAAGCGGTTTCGTTAGTACTACCTCAACTCGAAGGTAAGTTCACAGGGTTCGCAGTGCGTGTCCCAGTCCCAACTGGTTCAGTAGTTGACTTGACGTTCATCCCAGAGCGCCCCGTTAATGATGTGGATGATTTGAACGCTCAGATTAAGGCCGCTGCGGCTGCTGACCAGGACCTAGACGGCATTTTCGTGTATTCTGAGGACCCGATTGTTGTAACAGATATTCAGCAAGATGAGCGCACTTCAATATACGACTCGTCGCTCACGAAGATTATCACAGTTGACGGGATCCAGCAGATTAAAGTGCTCGCGTGGTATGACAACGAGTGGGGCTACTCTAACCAGTTAGTTTCACTAGCGTCATACGTCGGCAACTTGCTCTAAGAGTTCCGCCTAGCGTGGATCCTCGGGACAAGCCCGCGCCTGCCCTTGGCTTTATGCCGAGGGATGACATAGGAACTGACAAGCCCGCGCCTGCCCTTGGCTTTATGCCGAGGGATGACACAAGCACACTGACTCCACCTTGTCACCCTTGGCTTTATGCCGAGGGTCCACAACACTGACCCCCCCTGGATCCTCGGGACAAGCCCAAGGATGACATAGGAACTGACAAGCCCGCGCCTGCCCTTGGCTTTATGCCGAGGGATGACATGGGAGCGGACAAGCCCACGGTCAGTTGCAGTGTGCTCACTGTTGCGTAGATACTTGATGCCAATTTGACATACTGTCATGATAAAATGTGTTTACGAAAGGTGGTGACATGGAAATTGTAGTTGTTATTCTTGGTCTGGTAGTTTTACTGCTTGGCGGTGGGCTGTTCTGGGCAATCCGGAACTCGATTGCAGGCAGTGGTAGTAACACCGATTTTGAACGCGTTAAGCAGGAGTTGCTTGAAAAGAGCACTGAGTTTAACGATCTTCAGATTAAGTATTCTACTGTAGTTGCTAAAAGTGAAGGTCTTGAACAGCAGTTCGAGCAGTTTCGTGAGCAGGTCGCCGTGCAGAAAGTGGAGTTACAGAGCGCCCTAAATTACGAGCGAGAACAACTTAAGGACGAGCGACAGTTGCGGAAAGATGAACTTGAGAGGCTAAAAGCGGAGCAACTTGAGGCGCAGAAGTCTGAAGGCAAAGTTCTTGAAAAATTGGCGCCCGTGAGTGAGACGATTAAGAAGATGCAGCAGAAGGTTGAAGAGCTTGAAGGGGAGCGCAAAGAGCAGTTCGGAAGTTTGAGCAAAGAGCTGAAGAACACGCGGGCCGAGGCAGAGAAGATCCAGAAGGTGTCGGGTGCCCTTGCGTCAGCGTTGAAGTCAAACCAGAGTAGAGGTAAATGGGGTGAGGCTCAGTTGAGGACAATTGTTGAAGCCACTGGTATGTTGCCGCATGTCAATTTCAACGAGCAGACTGCGATTTCGGGCACTCACGGAGCGAGTAGACCTGATATGGTGATTCACCTGCCTGGCGAGAAGTCCATAATAATCGATGCCAAAGTGCCTGCCGATAAGTTCTTCGAAGCGATGAGCATTGACGATTTTGCTGATGAAGATGCCCAGAAGTTGAAGGATACGCTGCTGAATGAGCATGTGGAGGCAGTCCGTAGGCAAGTCGATCTGCTCTCTAAGAAAGAATACTGGGATAGCGTGGACTCTACGCCCGATTTCGTGATAATGTTCATTCCGAGCGAGGCGATGCTGTCCAGTGCGCTTGAAAAGTCACCGACACTACTTGAGGAAGCATTCAAAAAACGCATTGCGCTGGCGTCTCCGGTGTCACTTTTTTCTGTCTTGAAGACTGTGTCATTCGTCTGGCAACAACAAGCACTAAACGAGAACGCTAAAGAATTAGGGAACCTCGCCGTGGAGTTGCTCGGGCGCGTGAAGACTATGGCAGGGCACTCTGATAATTTGGCGAAGAGCCTAGAAAAGACCGTTCAGAACTATAATAAGTTCGCTACATCATTGGAGAGCAACGTGTTGACTACTGCTAATAAAATCGCGGACAAGCTCGAAAAGGAGCAACTTGAGTCGCCGAGTGAAATCGCAGAACTACCACGTGAGTTCAAAAAAGCAGCACTGATTGAAGGTGCGGTATGACGAATGATAGAAGTGCTATAATGGAGTTAAGACAATGAAAGTTGACCTAGGCGCAGTATTTCCAGAGAAGGGTAGCCCCAAGCACCCTCCGCTGTGGTTTTCGCGCGCGATTTTGTGGGTTGCACTTGCGATTATTGCCTTTAATGCTGTTGTATTCGCGTTCACTCGGCTTGCGGATCTGATTTCAGTCGTCCTGATCTCAGCATTTCTGGCATTTGCACTTGAGCCTGGCGTCAACTTCCTCTGCGATAAGTTCAAGTGGAGAAAAGGTGCAACTACACTGACCTGTATTTTTGCGGGTCTTGGTGTGATCGGCGCCGCGGTGTGGCTTTTTGGGAGCATTTTCATTGAGCAGATGATTAACCTTTTCGAATTGCTGCCCGGTATGTATGATGATGCGAAGAGCTTTGTTTCACTACACACTGGACTAGTTCTACCAGAAGCACCAGACTTGATGACTGAGTTTTTAAGGCAGTATTCAAGTGATATTGGACAACAAGCGATGTCATTTTCAATCGGTATGGTTGCACTAGTGGTGAATCTGCTAGCAGTGGTCCTGATAATGTATTTCATCTGCGCGGAGGGCACTAGGTTTCGGCAGTCGGTAGTGAGCTGGTTCCCCAAACCGCGTCAAAAGGAGATTATTCGCGTCTGGACAATCACACAAGTCAAGATTAGCGGTTTCCTTGGGTCGCGGTTGATTCTGGCAATAGTTTCAACGGTTTTCGTTTCCGTAGTGTGTTTAATAATGCAGGTTCCGTCTTGGTTACCGCTTGGCATTTTCATGGGTATTATTGGGCAGTTCGTGCCAACAGTGGGTGTGTATCTTGGTGCCGCACTGCCGATTTTGGTCACATTTGGCTCGCGGGGACTAGTGGACGCCTTGATAATGCTGGTAATCTTAACAATTTACCAGAATTTGGAGAATATAATTTTGATGCCTAAGGTGTCAGAAGATGCGCTTGACCTAAACCCTGCCGTTGCGTTCATATCTGTCCTCGCGTTCGGTTACATTTTTGGAGCACTTGGAGCATTTTTGGCGCTTCCAGTAGTGGCTACATTTGCAACAGTGTTCAGACTGACCGCGAAGAGATATGATATAATAGATGTAGAAGAAGAAATTGCAGTCGAACGAGCGTTATTGAAGACAATGCGTGATGAGCGTGAGGCGCAATTGAAAGAACGAAAAGCTGACAAAAAGAAGGCGAAAGCTCTGGACAGCGAGGGAAAATCCAAGGAGGAAAATGAGTATTGAAGAGAGAATGAAGAGTGAGTTCAGCAATTTTGATTTGTCGGGGTCACCAATTGCACAGGAGTTACGTGAAGATTTTGCGCAAGAAGAGGTTCTGAAGACCGCTATCTACCCTAGACCTAAAAATACTCGGATACTTTCAGTGACGAACCAGAAAGGTGGGGTCGGTAAGACAACTACTACTGTAAATCTGGCAGCCGCATTAGCAAAAGGTGGGCTGAAAGTTCTTGTGATAGATATGGACCCGCAGGGCAACGCATCGACAGCGCTAGGCATTCCGCACGGCGAGGCAAGGCACCCGTCTACATTTGACTTAATCGTGAACAAAACACCCCTTGAGCTTGTAGTTAAGCAGAACAGCTTTTTCCCGTCGCTTTATGTCGCGCCATCAACAATTGAACTCGCTTCTGCTGACCTTGCGTTATCAAACGACGAGGGTAAGGAATACATCTTGAAAAATGCGCTTGAGAAGTATTTGGATCAACAACCAGAGCGTTACGACTATGTGTTCATTGACTGCCCTCCGTCAATGGGGCTGCAAGTGGTCAATTCACTGATCGCTGCGAATGAAATACTTGTCACAGTGCAGGCGGAGTTTTATGCTCTCGAGGGGCTTGCGCTGCTGAACGACACTGTGAATACAATACGGTTCCGCTTCAACCATGAAATCAGTATTACCGCGGTTCTCGTGACGATGTATGATAAGCGGACTGGACTTTCGCGTGATGTTTACGAAGAAGTCAAGAATTTCTTTGGCAAGGACACTCTAGGAACTGTTATCCCACGAAATGTGCACTTGGCGGAAGCACCTAGTAATATGCAGACAGTTATTTCCTACGACCCTCGCTCGGCGGGAGCATTGGCATATCGTGAGGCCGCACTAGAGTTGGCGAAACGGGGGGTGCGTAATGGCTAAGCGACGCGGTTTGGGTATGGGGCTCGGTGCGCTGATTCAAGGCGCCGATTCGGTGAATGTTGTCAGCTCGGAGAGACCGCGCAAATACGATACATCAAACCTCACGGAGAGTATACGGGATGATGTCAAGGAAAAAATTGCAGTCGTCGCCACTGGTGCGGATGCTGTTTCAAAGTCGGCGACAAATGTTGTTAATGCCGTGAAAACCAGCACAAAAAGCGCCTCGGGCAGAAACTCTGCGGCAAAACTTAAGGCGCAGGGCGCGGACATACTGTTCGGCGTGAAGCCTGCATTGGGTGAGCGTGAAGTAATCGAAGAGCTTGTGCCTACACCTGGTGCGTCGTTCAAATTGCTTCCGATAGATAGCGTAATTCCGAACCGTGACCAGCCTCGCGCAGTTTTTGATGATGACGAGCTCAAGGAGTTGTCGGCGTCAATTGTGGAGTTCGGGGTGTTGCAGCCTATTCGTGTCCGTGAAGTTGTGGAAAATGGGCTAGCCACTGGTGAGTATGAACTAATTATGGGTGAGCGGCGCTTGCGTGCGTCAAAACTAGCGAAAATGGCAACAATTCCAGCAATTATTGCAGATGTCAAAGATGATGAACTTTTAACCGAAGCGTTAGTCGAGAATATTCAGCGCGTCAACCTGAACCCGCTAGAAACGGCGTCCGCGTATCGTCAGCTGATGGATGACTTCAACCTCACTCAAGATGAACTCAGCAAGAAGATAGGGATTTCGCGTCCGAAAATCGCAAACACACTCCGTCTACTCAAGCTGCCGTTAAATATACAGCGCCGCGTCGCCTCGGGAGTCTTGTCAGAAGGTCACGCCCGTGCAATTCTAGGGCTTCCGACGGAAAAACAACGCGAAAAGTTGGCGGTCAGAATTGTTGCCGAGGGGTTGAGTGTTCGTTCAACTGAAGAAGAGGTGGCTGTCATCAGCGGTAGGATGAACGCTGACGAGAAGTCTAACCCAACTAGAAAGTCGTCGAAAATGGGGCACAGCATATATATTCCTGAAGTGGTTAAAGAAATTGAAGAGAGCTTGAATGACATACTGGACACTTCAGTTTCAATTAAGAAAAGTGCCACAAAAGGTCAAATAGTTGTCAATTTCGCGGACTTGACCGACCTGAAACGGATTTACCGCGCAATTTGCACAAAGAACTCAGCCTAAATGTTCAAGTAATCGCGTCCTGAAGGCGGTTCGCCAGCAGTATTGCCGACTCCGCCTGGTTAAACGAGAATAGGTGCACACCGACCGCACCAGAACTTATCGCTTCCCTTGAAACTGCGCTCCAGAAGTCGAGACCAATTCTTTCGCGCTCTTCAGCACTCCACGCACTGTTCAGCCTATTGACCAAACCACTACTTGGTGCAATCTTGATGCTATTCTTGACTCTTTGTAGTCGCTCTACATTCCAACTCGGCAGTATTCCCGCGATAATCGGAATGGACACGCCACGTTTGAGGCATTTTGACATAAACTGGTCGAACACTTTGCTGTCGTAGTATAGTTGAGTTATCGCGAAGTCTGCGCCAGAATCTTGTTTTTCGAGCAGTCGGTCGATTTCCTGGTCTTGATTCGTGCCAAGCTCAGGGTTGCCGTTCGGGAACGCCGCGACACATATAACCAGTGGGCGGGCGATAGACTTGAACTTCTCCGCGATATTCTGCCGTTGGCGTCGCTTGTCAATTTGCCTGATCAGGTAGGTCAACTCCGCAGCGCTCTCAATTTGCTTCAAGTCCCGGTGAAACTCGGCTTTTTCGATTGGTGGGTCCCCGCGCAGGGCAAGAAAAGTGCGCACACCGACCGCTAGAAAGTCATCAACAATTTGTGCAACTTGCTCACTCGGGGTGTCGACACAGGTCAGATGTGCTATTGGAAGAATCGGTGTGTCCCGAACAATAATTTCGTTCACATTGAGTGCCGTTGAGCGGTCGTTGCCTGCAGCGCCAAATGTGACGGACAAAAAATCAGGATGTAGTTTCGTCAGGTTGTCGACGCATTCCCAGAATTTCGGCGCAGAATCAGGTCGACGGGGCGGCATCACCTCGAACGAAAGCGTAAAGTTCCTCTTTATGATACAAGTATAGCAGAACTAGCGCTCGGAAAACGACGTCAGGTTACCGTCCGCGTCAAGGAAAACACCGCAGATCCCATTCTGGTCAGTGCGCAGCGTTTTTGCGCCTAGGCTTTCAAACTCGTCAATAGTCTCTTTCGCGGGGTGCCCGTATTTGTTCTTGCCCACGTTAAATAGCGCCAACTTTGGGTTGAGCAGCCTGTTGAGTGGCTTACTCTGCGTCTTGCTGCCGTGATGGTTCGCCTTCACAACGTCTACATCCTTAATCTGATTGCTCTGCGCAGCCTTGAGCGCCCCCTTGTCACCTTTGGTCTCGAGGTCACCCGCTGTCCAGAATTTCACAGAGTTCACGTCGAAGAGGAGGTTCTGAGACGAATCGTTTTCCCTGTCATCTTCCGCGTCAGTTTTCGTCCCGCCTGTCTTGAGTGCCTCACCGCCATTATAAATGCTACCGTCCGCCGACGCATCATCCCAAATCGAGAGGACCTGGTATTTCGTGCAATATTCACCGCCACACCCGAACTCAGCCGTCTTCCCGACCGCGCCGTATTCTATTGGGACACCCTTTTGCTCGAGAAGCTTCACGACATCCTTCCAGTTTTCATCTGGCTGCTTAATCGGGTTCAAAAGCGCTTTCTTGACCTCAAGTTTGTTGACCACATTCTTCAGCCCGCCGATGTGGTCGTCATGGTAGTGGGAAACTTGTAACTCATCAATTGTTGTAACACTGAGTTTCTCGGCGCAGTCACTCACAAGTTCACCGCCAGTGCTCAGGTTCGGAGTGCCCATATCGACTAGGATTGCACTGTTTTCGCCCGTGCGGACAAATGTCGAGTCACCCTGCCCGACGTCGCAAGCAGCTATCAGCCAGTTGGTGGGTAATACACTAGAATAAAATCGTGGCTTCACGAATATGAACAAAACGGTGAAAATCGAGGCGACACCAAAAAAAAGCATCAGGGCAAGCCTTAAATGCCGCTTAACGTTTCTTCGGACTACTTTCACTAGTATAGCACATTTTTTATGCGTAGTGTTGAACCCCGAGGTGACTTCTTTTGGCGCGAACCCCGTGAACCGACTGTAGAAGAAGCGGTAAAAGTGCGGAGATGTGGCGACCAACCCGATGAGTAGTAGTAGGATTAACCCTCCTATAGGCCCTGCGATCCAAACAATTTTTGCACCAGGAAGAGCCGCTACAATAAGTGCCACTTGTGCGATTAACTCCGTGAACAGGTTTGCGCAGTTGCCGATGAATAGTGCCACGTCATGGTTGATTGACGCAAAAATGCAGCTGAGCAGCGAGAGGATCGTGGCTGGCTCAATCGCGGGGATGACGATAATGTTCGCGAGTGGGGCGTAGAGCGTAACGTAGTCGGTCATTAAGAGCAGTATCGGGGTGCAGGCAACTTGGGCAACTATTGGTATTGAGAGGAGTGCACCGAGAGTCTTGCCGACGTAGCGTGCGAGCCACTGGGCGGTGGGCTGCGAGAAGAGTATGATTGCCGCAGTTGCTGAACAGGAGAGCGCGAACCCGAAGGACACAGCGAGCCACGGGTCAAAAATTAGCCACGAACATATTGCGAAGCCGAGCGCGGAAATGGACACTGCGCGACGATTTAAGAACACCGCGAGTATTCCGATTAGGCTCATAACTGCTGCCCGTTTGACCGAATCAGTCGGGTGCACTAAGGCCACTAGCGCAAATGTAGACATAATTTGCAGGACCGCTTGGGGCTTGCGGGGGATACGGAGCAGCTGAAGGATGACGCCAATTAGCGAGATTATTATGACGAAGTGCGCACCTGAAATCGCGGTAAGATGCGTCAGTCCAGCGATTTTCGTGGCATCCTTGAGGTCTTTTTCCATGAAGCGTGTGTCACCAAGGCTCATGCCAGGAACCAGCCCAGGACCGTTCCAGCTCAGGCTTTCGGACATATTGAGAAAGTTTTTGTGCATAGCGTTGCAAAACTGGTCGATTAGACTAGCGTCCTTGAACGGAGCCACGGTCTCACTTTCTAGCGTTGCGGCGTTCTTCATGTGGAAGTCATCTTCTTGATATTTTCCGCTCACAATGTATTGCGCACCGAAGTCTAGCGTGCATTTGGGGTCGTCCTTTGTGGTCAGAGTTAGAAACGCATGTGGAGCAAAGCCTTCTGCTTGATAACTACAGCGCGTGCTACCGAAACTGTCCGAAATGCTAGGTGTGCTGGTGATCTTAAGAACTTGGCCCTCAGTGCTCTTGCCGACGAGGTCAGGGAAAACGGCACGCTGCTGAAACGACACGCTAAAGAGCTGGACCGCTAGTAGTATTGCACAGAACGCTAGTTGAGTGACTAGCGGGCGCGGTATGAACTTCTGGCAAAACAGCGCGAAAATGGACAAGCCGACTAGAAGTGCAAGAAATACCTCCGCAAGTGTAGGCGGCGCCAGCAGTTTTAGTAGCGCGAACACCCAGAGTGCCGCCGCAGGGATGAGTAGGCGTAGGTCTCGCATTATGCTGGGCTGTCACTTCACCCGGACTTGAGGCTTCATCTTCTCGTACGTCGCGTCACCCACACCTTTAATCTCCTTGAGGTCCTCGATTGTCTGGAACGCTCCGAACTCGGTGCGGTAGTCGATGATTTTCTGCGCCATCGACGGACCAACACCCTTAATTTCTTGGAGTTCACTGAGCGTCGCAGTGTTGATGTTGACGACTCCGTTCGCATCAACCGCTTTTTCGGGGGTCGGTGCTTGAACGCTGGTGCAGCTTGACGCTGGTACATTCGCCGCGCTAGGTGTAGCATCACTCGCTGCTTGGGGTGCCGCACCAGAGTTTCCGCCACTTTGCTGGTTAGCTACAGTTGTCGACTGGTCTGAAGTGCTGGTGTCGCCGCGCTTGAGGACGGTTGAGTTTGCACCAGTCGTGTTCGTTGACCCTGAAGGGATGCTCGATGCGCCCGCGTTGTAAGCGAACCACACTGCAGCAACTGCTATCATCAGGAACGTCACGCTGGCGGCAATAATTGTCCTGAAGTCCACTGTGATGCGGAACTTGCCTTGCGCTGCGTCGCCTTCATCAAAAGGGTCAAAGTTCTGCAGCAACCCTGCGTGCCCCTGTGACTCTAGCGCGGCGCTTTTTAGAATATCTGATGTGTTTTTCTCCATGGCAACATTGTATCAAGACTTGTATCGAATGTGACGCGGACAGCGTGCCGTGGTTAATAAGTGCCGTTTTTATGGTTGGACTCGTTTTTTATAATCACTCCACTAAGGGGCCACGGCCCCCCGCCACCCGTGGCCAGTGTAGCACAAAATGGTGTCGTCAAGGTGTCAAGAGTGCGCCGTGGTTAATAAGTGCTGTTTTTAGGGTTGGACTGAATTTTTTTCGTCATACTACTAAGGGGCCACGGCCCCCCGCCACCCATGGCTAGTGTAGCACAAAATGGTGTCGTCAAGGTGCCAAAGGTGCACCGTGGTTAATAAGTGCCGTTTTTATGGTTGGGCTCGTTTTTCGGGTTGAGTGATGGATGGGTGACGCGCTACTCGTCCACGTCCGCGGTGTCGTCCGACTCAAGGAAATCTACCTGCGTGACCTGGTCGACAACAAACTCCTCTTCTTTCCAGCGCTTTGCGGACTTCGCGTCAGTCTCTGAGTGCATTCCGCACCCGTGGTCGCTAGAAACAACACGTCCGTCATCGCGACTCCAAGCATTCGCGCAAGCCCCGAACAGTTGCCCGAAGTCTCCAGCTAGCGGTAGAAAAAACCCACAAGACATACATTTATCCTTCGCAATGCGCGTCGAGGCAGTATTCGGCCCGTGGTTTCCGTTATACCAGCGCGCCATAACCTCATTCTTGCCGTAAGGACTCAGCACTCTCATTCGCTGGACAGAACGCTCCTCCAGGTCCTCGGCGTTAAGAAATTCCTCGAGACGCGGGTCGTCCTTCTCATAGGGTAACTCATCGGTCTCCGAAATGTCACTAGGCTTCAGCCTGTCCTTGAACGGCACCCAGTCGGGTGAAACTAGTCCATTCTCGCCAGGCGTGAGCGCTGATTCAACTATAGTAATTTCGTCACCAGCGTGCACTAAACTTAATGCGACCGTCCACTCCCAGCCGACGTAGCCTGGCAAATATGCCTCAAAATAGTGCAACCCTAGCGTTTCGTCAACAGCTTCGAACCGAATATGCTCACCAATTTTGCTTTCGTCCATCACATTCTGCAATACTCCGATGTATGCAAGCTTGACCGCGCTCGCTAGTTCTTCAGTGTGATCCTCATATACTGGCTTGTCTGGCTGTTTCTTCCGCGGGCTGGTGCGCTTCGTTTTTGGCGTCGAGTCCTGTGCACTCTCATCCTCATTTTGCTCAACAGGTTCAGGGACTAGTGGTTCTACTTCCTGCTCAACCACCTCTTTTTCGGTGGCATAATCCTCAAGCGCCTTCTCAGACGGCTTCTTTGCCTTAAAAAACTTGAACAATGCCATTTACTCTAGTATAGCACCTCTTCCACAGTGCCGATTTTCTTGACGTCCTTTTCCGATGGCGAGTCACGTTGCGACAAGTAATCAAGCACCTCTTTTATCACTTCCGCCTTTATCGTTTCCTTGAGGTGTTTCTGCTCAAGTGCCCTAAGTTGTGCCTTTGCCTGCTTAACGTATGAGTAGTCCAGTGCTGGAAGCCGGAAAAATGCCGCAGCGGTAACACATATTCGGTTGAAGCCCTTGACTGAAGCCAGTGGCTGCTTAATTATCTTCTCCACCTCGTCGTGAGTCAACTTCGTCAATGCCACATCCGAACAAAACCCAGTGAGAATGCGCTTTAGACCAGGTCCAATGTGACTAGTAGAGCTCAAAAATGTCCTGATTTGGACTACAGGAGTGTTCATATCCATTGAGTTTTGCATCGAGTGGTCATGTGAAAGTATCCTTATTCTTGTCGAGTTCGCAATTTCGTCACTCACTGGTGCGACAATCGTTTTTATATGTGTGCCAGGCTCGCGGGAAACTTTGTTAGCCAGTTCGTTAAGGTCAACTGCTCGAGGCTCAGGATATACTGAATGTGTGCGGAAAAAGTTGGCATTGTAGGACGCCGCTTCGTCTGGTGTGAAGGACTCCAACTCACAATTTAACACCGTCTGCTTGGTGAGGAAATCATCGGGACTAAATGTCACCACTTCGGAAGAGGGGAGCAGTTCGAAAACTTCACTAGGGGAGACTGCGGCTAAATCGGCAGTGTAATTCTTCTTGGTGCAAAACTGTAGATCGGAAATGTTTCTAACAATGTCTAAGATGTCACTTGCCCACTCTGGAAAATGGTCACCGAGTTGCGTTAGATATATTCGCAACTCTGGACCCACTTGCTCATCATCCACACAGAGTATATCGATTTGTAGCCCAGTTCCAAGAGGCCAGTAGCGCACGGAGCTTACAATGTCGGCAGAAATCTTCATCGCAAAAAGGTCAGCGTTCCCTACTGGTATAGGGTTGGTCAATTCCAGTGTGCGACGATAAAAGTTACTGCGTGCCATCTATTTTCCAGCCTTCTCCAACTTCTTTTTTAGCGCCTGTAGTGCGTCAAGTCCCGAAATCTCAGTCTTCAGTTCAGATAGGTTATTGTCCCATTTGGCGCGCTCTTGCCTCTGTGGTTTCGAGTCCTCCGGTATGCGGTTGTAGAAATAGTCTCTCAGCGCGTTAAACTTTGCCCACTGCTCATCATCAGTCGAACGCCGTCCGCTTCCTGCAGCCTTCCAGTCCTTCATAAACTGCGCAAACGCCTTCTTACCCTCATCGAAGTTCATAGTGTCTTTTTTGCTCTCTGCTTCCTTGATTATGGCATCTTTGCGCGACTTAACTTCAGATTCCTTTTGCTTCCGCGAGTCGTAGAACTCTTTTCGCTTCTTGTAAATCTCTTCCCGGACCGACACAAAGCGTTCCCAGAGCGCGTCACTCTCCTTTTTCGGCAGTGGAACTCTACCCTTAGTTTCTTTCCATTTGGTGAAAGTGTCATCTAACAGTGCCTGCGAATCGCGAAAGTGGTTTTTCGGCACTTCAACCGACAGATAAGCCTCAACTTTGGCAATAATCTCGTTCAGTTTAGTGAATGTCGACTCAATCAACTCTTTACGCATAACAGTGTTCGTCTCTTTTCGGCGCTGACTCAACTCGGTTAGTTCAGTAACATATTCACGCAATGCCGAATAATTGCCCACAGCACTAGGCTTCTCAAGAAACTCGTTGAACCCTGCGAGTGACTGGTCTATCTCTGCTGACGTGATGTCCTTTGCGAAATCCAGACGCTTTGCGAAGAGAAGCATTTTGTCCACCTGGTCGATGAACCTGCGAATGTAGAACTTCATCTCTGGGTCGATTTCACCGTTCGAATACTGCCCTACACGAACTTCCGCTGGCGTGGCGCCCTCGATTACAACGTAGACATTTCCGTCTTCGTCAACGCGACCAAATTTCATAGCCTCTGCGAACTTCGTTTCTTCACCTGGTCTGATTTCCATCTTGTCTTCCTCTTTTCTAGTCTTCCTACTTCGCGCTGACTACATTTACGTAGAACACTAAGTCGCCACCTGTTGGGTCACTTGCTGGCTTCGTTGCGTATCCATATTCGTGCGGAATGTATATTGCGAGCTTGTCGCCGACGTGGGTCCCTGCAATTCCATAAGTCCAGCCAGGAATCACACCTGAGAGCGGGAACTCGATTGGTTGTCCACCTCTAGAGAAGGTGCCATCGAACTCTTTGCCATCACTAGCCTTCCAGCCCAAATAATGCGCGTTAACCGTCTCATTTGCGGTAATTTCTGGACCGCTGCCCGCTTCTAGGACTTGCACATGAATCTTTCCGTCATTGCTCCAATCACCAGCGGTAAATGTAGGCGTCGCACTCGAAATGTCAACCGTCCCAGCACCATCAGGAACTCCAGCAACGTGAGTAGTCGGTGTTGGCCCTGGTGTCACAGTCCCCGTGTCCTGCTTGGTTTCATCAGTTTTGTTGGCGTCGGTGTCGGTGCTTGCAGTGTTATTGCCTGCGATGTTAACGCTGACCAGTGCAAATGTCACAACCACTGCAAATGCCGCAACCAGGCACCCTGCGACTGTAATAACATTACGTGTCCGTGCCTTCTTCTTCTGCGCTGCTTCAAATTTCCGCAGGTTTTCTAATTCAATTGCCGCTGTTTTCACTGCCTTCTTCTTCGCCATTAAAATCCTTTCTCGCTTGAACGATACCTATCATCAGTAGTATAGCACGAATGCACCTTAATTGAAAAATTGCTCGAAATTAGAGTTGATAATATGCGCCGCAACCAGCCCGTAAGCAGTTTCATTTGGGTACTTACCGTCCGATTCAAGCATTGCATGTGACCACCCTGGCTCGTTTTTGAGTAGGTTGAAAAGGTTGATGTATTGGATGCCACGCCGCGCACAAACATCGGCAAGAGCGTTCGAAAGTTGACTGATTGTCATATTGTCGTCTAGGTTCCTCGGGGGCGGACCCACCACTAGTATCTTCTGATTTGGCCACATCGTCTGACCAATCATATTCGCTAAGTTGAGCCTTGAGCGGGAGGATGAAAGCGTGTCGATATCCTTGTTCGGGAACATAATCACAAGGCGGTTGGGGCTGTCTTCTTTGAAACGAAATGCCAACAAATCGTTAAGTGTCTTGGAAATCTGCGTGCTATCCGCATCCTTGAGCCCTAGTTGCGACAAGTTAACATTCTTTTTTGCAGCAGTCCTACTTAAAACGCGCCCAAACACACCAAGAAACGCAGGGTCACCGTAACCTTGCGCCAACTCCGAGCCTACAACAACAACATTAGTTTCTAATGGGTCATAATTATTCATTCAGGTCCTCCTCAACATCCTGGATTTTGAAGTCATTACTATTGCTCATATCATCAATTAATTGCTTCATCTCCGCCCTAGAGCGACTCAACTGCGACATCACGGTTCCAATCGGCATATTTAGCTCCTCCGCGATCTCCTTGTATTTCCGGTTCTTCACGTAGTATAAGTCAATAATTTTGCGCTTTTTGTCACTCAGCTTCTTATACGCCTCTAAGATGTTATACTGTGTCTGCTCGCTCTCGAGTTCATCTTCAATGCTTCGTGATTCGACTTCATTCCAGTCTCGATCATTCATTTCGTCATCTTGAAGTATCTGTGGCCCTGTCTTTTTGCGCCTCTGGTCGTCTAGAAAAGTTCGCTTGATAATTGTCTGCATCCACGCCTTGAAACTAGTGCCCTCACGATCCTGGTCAAAGGTGTCGAACTTCTCATAGGCTTTAGTTAAGGACCTTGAAAGCAGCCATTCAGTCGGGTACATTAGCGGTGTGTTCTCGCTCGCGGTCCGCACCAGATGATACGCAAA
Organism: Candidatus Ancillula kalotermitis; assembly: GCA_031273495.1. GTDB lineage: Bacteria > Actinomycetota > Actinomycetes > Actinomycetales > Bifidobacteriaceae > Ancillula > Ancillula kalotermitis. The sequence goes on from JAISRT010000050.1 coordinate 24,026, forward strand.
ATTTAGCAAGTCGGCGTAAACCGGCTCAACCAAGTCCTCAAATTCGTGCTCTTTGTTAGAGATTTAACTAGTATAGCACATTGTCTTCCTGGATTCAGCGCAACGTGGAACAAGCCCAAGAATGACACTAGCCCTAATTGTCACCTTTTGGACAACCTCACTCGCTTTGCTGCCTAGATTTTTGCGAAGGCACCACACCATTAAGCACACTCAAAAAAACTCTACTCCACTAAGGGGCCACGGCCCCCCACCACTCATGGCCAGTGTAGCGTAAAATGGTGTTATTAAGGTGTTAATGGTGCACTCTGGTTAATAAGTGCTGTTTTTATGGTTGAACTCGTTTTTTTTAACCACTCAATTAAGGGGCCACGGCCCCCCACCACCCGCGGTAAGTGTAGCAAAAAAAATGCATCGAAGTCGTGTTGACGTGTTTGTGGTTAATAAGTGCGGTTTTTATGGTTAGACTCGTTTTTTTTGGGCATACCATTAAGGTGTCACGGCCCTGAAATCACTTAGCGGACGCCTTTGATGAAAAGTGTTTTAGTTAAGTCTTGCTCAGTGCGTTCGTACCAGGCGGCAAAAGTGTCCAACAAAAGCAGTGGGTGGGCGATGACATTTCTCGGCGCAAAGTTGAAGCCTTTTACTTGCAGTGACTGTTTAATGGTTACTAAATGCGAGGTCACAGTGGGAATCATTGCGAAGCTTAAGTCGAGGATTGTGTGTATGTCAGGCACCCACCTTTTAAGGGGTGTGCAGAGGGCTTGTAGCGCGATTTTGAGGTTCCTGATGCCGAAGATGAAGGCGAACTGGAGTGAGAAGTAGGACATAACCAGTAGGCGAATAGTGTAGATTAGCGCAGTGTCGAGGTCCAAGATTAAGAAGTTCATAATGAAGGTCAGCGCTAAGGTGACAGACAGCAATTTGAAGAGCAGTGCGAATTTAGTCAAGTTGCCGCGCAGAGTTCGGGAGAATGCGGTCGCGAGTGCGAAAACTGGAATCAGCACCGCCCAGAAGATTAGGCTCTGGAGGAAGTAACACAGCGTAGAGAACGTCAAAAACAGTGCTAGAATAAGTAGTTGGCGCACTTTAACCCACTTTGCCTAGCGTCGGTTCTTGCTCAAGAAGTTCAAGTGCCCCGCGTGCAGTTTCATTGCCTTTGAGGGCGTAGTCCTTGAGTTTGAAGAAGTCGGAGAGGGCAAACCCAGCAGCGTTCAGTGCGTCGATTGTTAGGCGAACACCAGCGGCACCCGCACTTGGCCCGTCAAATTGCGTGCCTGCACCGTTTTGTAGTAGTAAAACTGAGTCAGCAATCCTCAGCTCGTCGACTACATTAGTCACCATAATGACCGTCTTGCCCTTGTCTTTGAGCGCCTCCACAATCTCTAGAACGTCACGTTTGCCCGCAGAGTCAAGGCTAGAAGTTGCCTCGTCGAAAATAATCACCTCTGGATCGAGTGCCAGAATAGAGGCAATTGCGATGCGTTGCTTTTGGCCGAGCGAGAATTTCAGCGGGTTTGAGTGCTGAAACTCGAGCATTTTCACTAGACTAAGTGCGTCGGTAATCCTCCGCGCATGCTCTGACTTCTCGACTTTGTAATTGTCTAACACGAATTTGATGTCATCCTCAACATTGTCAAAGAGCACTTGAACATCGGGGTTTTGGAAGACAATGGCACTCCTCCCGACTATATTGAGTTCACCACTGTTTTTCGGCAGCTTAATGAGCCCGGCAATTAGCCCTGCGATTGTGGACTTCCCGGACCCATTTTGCCCCACCACTGCTAGGACTTGACCTGCACGCACTTGAAATGTCAAGTCTTTGAGGACTTGGTGGCCTTTAGAATACGCGAAGCTTACGCCACGGAACTTGACTGAACTGCTCATGCATTGTTTCGTTTCGCGACGAGCTTTGCGATTGCAACACCGACGGGAATGTGAATGACGAACAGGACAACTGAACTCCAGATGCGCGGGAGGAGTAGAGGTATCCAGGCCTTTCCGAGTTGAATTGACAGCGCAGTCGTGTTGATAAGTAGATTGCACACTATTGCGACGGCGGCGGAGGCGATAACCATACGCAGTGTGACCTTTTTCAAGTCGAACGCCCCACCTTTTCGGACGTCACTGAAGGCGAACGACCAGATGACACCGGCGGCAACTGCACTCAGAGTTATGCCAGGGTTAAAAGGTCCAGATGCCATATTGAAGAGGAAGTAACTGATCACGTCTTGCACTGCCATAACCAGAATTACCAGTGGGAGGGGGAGAATTGCCGCAGTGAACATCACTGGGATGAACCCGAACCCTATGCGCGCTATTGGCGTCTTGATTGCGGGGAGTATTGAGAACGCGACATTACAGGCTATTGCGAGAACAGTCTGCGCGAGTTTCTTCGCATTGTCTGCGGTTGTGCTTGAGGTTTCGGTATCCATGATTTCAGCCTTTCTTTTGTATTCCACTAGTATAGCACGACACAGTGTCAAGTTAGTGCTATAACCCGACTTTAACACTTCATCGTCTCAAAAACACTGTGTTTGGCCAGTAAACTCGGGTAAAATACAAAAACTTACTCGCTACTTTATCAACTGTAAACACATAGCTTTCGA
>JAISRT010000016.1 GCA_031273495.1 Candidatus Ancillula kalotermitis
TAAGTTTTCCAAACTTTCCAGCTGACGTTTCATACATTTAAGAGCCGAAAAAACCTGGGTTTTGCCTGTTATTGAGGCAAAAGTGCGGACGCAAGTGATAAACTCGGGATTATAGCACAAACTGGCGCGCGTGTCAAGGGGGCTGAGGCGGTGGGGTGCAAAATGCGTAGTTTTTGGGTTTAACATTATATGCTATACTACTGATAATGATTGACATTAAGTTCGTTCGCACCAACCCAGAGGTGGTGAAGGCGTCGCAAGTTGCGCGTCAAGAAGACCCTAATATTGTTGATGAATTGCTAAGACTCGATGACAAAAAGCGTGCGGTGCGCCAAGAGTTTGATGAACTACGACGACAGCAAGGTGAAATAGGCAAAAAGATTGCGGCGCTGAGTGGTGACGAGAAGGTAAAACTGCTTGAATCAGTTGCCGAACTTGCGAAACAAGTTTCCGATGCAAAAGATGCTGTTGCGAAGTCCGAAGAGGAGTTTGATGACACTATGCTGCGGATCCAGAACGTAATCGAAGGCGCACCCAGCGGTGGTGAAGAAGATTTTGTTGTGCTTAAAGAGGTGGGAGAGCGAAACACAGAAAAGTCAATGGGGTTCAAGCCAAAAGCACATTGGGAACTCGGTGAAGCGCTTGACATTATCGACACGAAACGCGGTAGCAAAGTTGGTGGCTCGAGGTTCTACTTTTTGAAGGGGCTAGGTGCGCGACTAGACTTAGGGCTAGCGAATATGGCACTTGAACTAGCAGTCGAAAACGGTTTCACTCCTATGATAACGCCAACTCTAGTGCGGCCCGAGATTATGCGAGGCACTGGCTTCATCGGGCGCCATGATTCCGAAGTTTATCGCCTAGGGGGTGAGGACGACTCGTATTTGGTGGGAACATCTGAAGTCGCGCTCGCAGGTTATCATCAAGACGAGTTCATTGAGTTTCCAGAGGCTAACGGAGGGCTCGAGGCACTTCGCTACGCAGGTTTTTCGGCATGTTACCGCCGTGAGGCTGGTGCTGCGGGAAAGGACACTCGCGGTATTATCCGTGTTCACCAGTTCCACAAGCTCGAGATGTTCGTATATTGTCCTGAGGAGCGTGCAGACGAAGAGCATCAACGTCTCTTGAAAATGGAGGAGCAGATGATTCGGGACCTTGAGCTGCCCTACCGCGTTATCGACACTGCTGCAGGAGATTTAGGTAGCTCTGCGGCAAGGAAGTTCGACTGCGAGGCGTGGCTCCCTAGTGAGAACCGTTTCTTGGAGCTGACCTCAACTTCGAATTGCACAACTTTCCAAGCGAGGCGCCTCAACATCAGGACAAAATCTGCAGACGGCAATAAAACGGTTGCTACACTCAACGGCACCTTAGCGACCACACGCTGGATTGTAGCGATTTTGGAGAACCACCAGCAGCCCGACGGAACTGTTATTATCCCAGAAAAACTGCGTCCGTTCGTGGGTGGGGTCTCACTGATTGAACCGCCAACAACAAAAGGAGTGAACGGCAAGTAGACGCGCTCGAGCAAATGTATCAAGAGGTGATTTTAGACGAATCACGCAATCCTTATCATCGAGTTTACGCAATCGAGGACCCGAACAAGTCACATCAGTTTAACCCAAGTTGCGGGGATGATTTGACGTTGAGTGTTGAAATTGACACGGACACTATAAGGAGCGTTTCGTTTGCCGGCGAGGGGTGCGCAATTTCTATTTCATCTGCCTCAATTTTAGCGAAACTACTAGAGGGAAAAAGTGTCGAAGATTCGCTTAAACTTGCGCAGTACTTTGAGGAGCTGATGAACTCTAGAGGGAACGGCATCGAAGAAGAAAAAATGGATAAACTTGGCGACGCATCAATCTTCACTGGCACTTCGAAGTTTCCAGCACGAATTAAGTGTGCCTTGTTGGCATGGGAAGCATTTAAGGGCGCATTACATAATCAGAATACTGGGCGGGACAGTATCGCATCGGGGTTCAGTAAGCATAATTAGATGAAACTAATCAAGCCGAAACAAACAATACGCTATAAGAGAGGGCGCACAAAAAACGCAATGTTAGGCTCAATGGCAGTTATTGTCGAAGTTGTCGTGCAGGCGCTAATTAAAATGGTGACACGTGTATTTTTCTTGCATTACCTCTCCGCGCAGTATCTTGGTTTTGAGTCATCTGTTACGAGCTGGATCGGTGCAGTTGGCATAGTCGAAGTATTACTAACTTCTGGGTTAACTTATCCATTGATGGCATCGGTCGCGAAAGAAGATTTTGTTCAGGCAAAGGCAGTAAATAAACTTTTGTCTAAATATTACAAGTATATTGGTGTTTTTGTTATTGCGTTTGGGATTATTATTTCGCCGTTTGTTCCTGTTCTACTCCAAAAAGAACAAAAAATCGACAATATGATGACTATATACTTCATTTTGATTGCTGGAGTTGCACTAAACTATTTCTTGCGCGGAAAGACACTTTTTTTTGCTGTTGACCAGCGCGGGTACATATTGCAAAACTTAAATACTTTTATATCAATTTTTATCAATGTGTCGAAAGTTGCAGTATTGATTGTCACTCAAGATATTCTAATTTTTGCAATAGCGACAACTATTATCACTCTAATTCAGCGAGCAATTTCCTATTGTTATGCAGAATACCAATACGGTTTCATCGAGAATTTTCCAGACGAAGAAATTAATCCAGAATATAAACAGAAAATCAAAAAAAACTCAGCTGGTGCATTTATTGGAATTGTCTGCGTATCGATTTCAGGCTATGTTGATAATATCCTGATTATTTGGTACACTAATCTAGCGCAGATTACCTTACTTTATAATTATCAGACCTTGATGTCAGTGGTCGGTTATATGATAAATTCTCTTATTTCTGGACTAGCCGCAGGAGTTGGGCATCTTGTCAATACTGAAGGCAAAGAAAAACAGTTTCAGTTCTACAAATACGGCTTTTTCTTGCAGTTTTTCAGTTCAGTCACTTCAATGATCTTTTTTACCGCTTGCATCAACCCATTCATCGCAGTTTGGCTCGGGCAACAGTATGTTCTGCCAGGCTATCTCGTCGCGATTATTATTGTTCCCGGTGTATTTAGCATGGCAGGCGGGTCTTTGAGCATGTTTATCGGTGCTGCAGGTGAGGAGTATCGGATGATAAAAGTTAATGTTTCTGGTGTTGTCCTGAACATAGTCTTTTCGCTATTCTTCGTGATGGTGCTGCATTGGGGTGTGGCTGGCGTGCTACTAGGCACTATTATTGGAAACTTCATCCCCGGCACGCTGATTGGTCCAAGAAAGGCATTCCACATCGTGTTCAATATGTCCTATTGGGTGCATCTAAGGTTGTTTTTCAAGTATTTCTCAGTGACTTGTATAGCATCCGTGGTGACGTATATAATAACACAGCTGATTGATTTAACAACTGACGATAAATGGTATATACTATTTACACACTTCTTCGTTGCGTTAGTCGTCTGGGTAATAACGCTCGCTAGTTTTTGGCGGACCGACGAGTTTCAGTATTTCTACCGCCTTGCTATAAGGACACTCAAGTGGGGCAAGAAGAAGGGGGAACAGGCGTCGACGGCAGCAAAAAATAATGCCAAAAAGGTTAAGCAGCTCGGAGGAAAAGTGAAGACTAAGTCGCGGACCGCTGCCGTAAAGGTTAAGAATAAGGCGAAGTCAGCTGCCAAGAAAGTCATCGTGAAGGACTAGACTGCGCCGTATAGTGCGGAATTATGCGAGAATCACTGCGGTGGGACTGCTGGATATACATATTCAGCAGGCGTTGACGGAGGCAGTGCGTATTTCTGGATAATGAAGGTTGAGAGGTCCTTGAAAATCGGGATTGTTAGTGGGATTGTGTTCTGGTCACTTTTATCCTGGACGAACACTCCCACGACGAAGCGCGGTTTGTCCATAGGGAACATGCCGATGAAACTGTGCACGAAATCATTGGTCGCCAACTCCTCCGCAGTCCCAGTTTTGCCACCGATTCTGTAGTCTGGAATGCCAGCGCTTCTGCAACTCCCGGTGTAGACAACGCAAGACTCTAGGATACCGCGCACCTGTTCAGCAGTTCCTGGCGTCACGACTTGCTCTGGCTGCTTAGTCTTCACCGAATAGTCCTGCCACTCACCGTTCTGCTCGCGGATACCAGAAATTAGTGTCGGTATAGGGTTGATGCCATTATTACCATAGGCCGCATACGCGTTGACCATCTGTAACGGCGTTGCAGCGAAACCTTGCCCGAACGTCACAATGTCACGTGTCCTGTTGTCCCAAGTCTCCCAGTCAGAAAGTAGCCCCACGCCTTCGCCCGGGAACCCCACTCCAGTATAGCGCGAAATGCCCATTTTCCTGTAGAAGGTCCACCTCTGGTCAATTGGCCAAGCCTCAGAAGCCATAACAGTTCCAGTATTATACGAGTTACCGACTATCCCCGCAAGAGTGAGTGGAATCGTGGCGTGGTCATTATAGTCCTTAATCTCTTCTCCGAGCTGGGTTTTCATATGGTTCGGCACGACAAATGATGACATCGGTGTCTGCAGACCTGCTTCGATAAGTCCCGCTGCTGTCAGTACTTTATTCGTTGACCCTGGCTCAAATGCAGAGACGAACACTTTCGAGCCGTTAGTTGCCTCCGGAGTGCCCGCACTTGGCTCGTGGGAAGATGCGATGGCGAAAATTTTCCCCGTTTGCACCTCTTCCACCACACCGTAGCCGATTTCGGACTTCGTCCTGTCAATCATATCATCCAGGAGGCGCTGTAGGTGGAGCTGAATATCAATGTCTATCGTGGTTCTGATGTCTTTACCGTTTTGGGGCGGTGTTTCAGAATATTCCGCAGTCGGGATCCTTGCACCTTGTTGTCGCTCAAATTCGAAGCTCCTACTGCCGTCCTTTCCAGAAAGCTCTTCGTTCACTAGTTCCTCAATACCAGCACGTGACGTCGCCTCGCCGTCCGGTCCGAGATTATACGCGCCAACTATTGACCCTGCAATATTACCCTGTGGATACACGCGCTGCGAAGTCGAGTCCAGGCGCAGTATGCCCTTAATGTTAAGGCGTTCAACCGCATGCTTTTCGTCTGGTGTCAGGTTTTGCTTCAGAATCACGGCCCGCAGAGGTTCACTCCGCTCGTCAAGTTCCTCTTTATCGAGTGTGTAGGCTAGTTCTTGCGCCGAAACTTTCAAGGTGGATGCCAACAATTTCGAAATGCCTAGAATGCCATTGGCGCCGACTGGCTTACCGTCAATTTGGTTGCACACATCTAAGTTGTCTTCGGTGCAGTCCTTCGGTACCCATTTCTTCGCGTTGACGGGGTCAATTACTAGGTTGTAGCGGTTGACCGAGTTCGCCAAAACGTTAGCGTTCGCATCATATATTCCGCCACGTATTGCTGGGATGTCAGAATCTTTAACTGTGCGGTTGTTCTTCGCGATTTCGGTGCCCTTCGCACCTTCGATAAGCTGTATATACGCCAAACTGACTGTAAAAATCGTGAACAGTAACAAAACTACCCCTGCCAGAGTATACACACGGGTGCCGATTTTGGGAAAGTGCTTAGTTTCCATCAGAATGATCAATCACTGCGTTAGTTTCGGTCTTCATTGCGTTCGAAGTATTTTGTGTGCTCTTTTTGCCAATGTTTAACACAAGAGTTTTCTCCCGTTGCACCATGCCAAATGACTTCGCTTTGCCCTCCATTTCGGCAGACTTCGGGTCGATTGAGCTACGGATTGTCTGTGTATTTTCCTTCACCTGCACTATCTGCGCCCGAAGAGTTCCTGCCTCAGAATTCAGGCACATTGTGTTGATATTGATCGCTAGAACCGCAAAAAACAGGGCAACTCCGATGAAAACTACTGTCAGCGCAAACTTGGCATCAAGACTACTCGCTGCGGCTTCATTCTTCACGAGTGTAATGCCCTCCGCTCCCCTATCGATTGGCTTGTCTGCTATTGGTTTTCTTTTTGGCGTGGCATTCGAGAACTCAGTGCGCATTGAGTAGCCGTTTGTTGAGCGCGTAGAGTATTTTGCACCCGAAGAGTAGTCGTAGAATGGCGACACTGAGTATGATGATGTGACATGTCTTCTTGCTGCGTTAGGCATTGCTCACCCCCTGTGTGGAAGTGTTGACATCGGCAGTTTTTTGTGCGACACGCAGTCGGGCAGAGCGACTTCTCGGGTTGGTTTCCTGCTCGTTGGCACTCGGTGCTACACCCTTCACCAGCACGTCAAGATAGCCAAGTTGGTCAAGATTCTGCAGAGGGATTTCGCGTGGTAGTAAGCTGGCACAGTGTTGGGAAGTCCCTAAATTAAAGCGTTTCTTCACGATACGGTCTTCAAGCGAATGGTATGTTAAAATGGCGATACGGCCACCAACTTCTAACGAGTTCAGTGCGCAGTCTAGTGCGGACTCAAGAGATTCAAGCTCACAATTCACTGCGATGCGTAACGCCTGGAAGACTCTTTTAATCGCGGACATTTTATACTCAGTGTTCTGCAATTGCTTCGGCAGCCCAAGTCGAATAGCGTCGGCAAGTTGGGAAGTAGTCGTAGGCAACACTTTTTTAATCGACTGCGCGACAAGCCCAGAATGCTTCTCCTCTCCGAACTCTTTCAATATACTCGCCAACTCCTCAACCTCAAGCTCGCCAATTAGTTCTGCTGCAGTTTGCCCTGTAGACTGGTTCATCCGCATATCAAGCGCCTCATCCTTCGAATACGCAAACCCACGCGATGGGTCATCGAGTTGCATTGACGATACGCCGAGGTCCATAAGTATTGCAGTCGGTGAGCACCCCGTCTGGGCAATGACAGCGTTTAGTTCGTCATACCTGCAGTTGAAGCCACGAAATCGGGGCCCGAATGTAGATAGCCTTGCCGTTGCACGCTCTAGCGCCGCATAATCACGGTCGACGCCGAACACCAGAATGTTGGGGAACTCGGTCAAAAATGCTGACGTGTGCCCTCCGAGACCTAGTGTCAAATCATATAATACAGCACTGTTTCGCTCTAGTGCAGGTGACAGCGCCTCGATGACTTCAGAAAGCATCACTGGAATATGCTCGAAATCAGTTTCGTGGAGGGAAGTGGAGGACATTTTAGAATATCTCCTCACTCATATTAGAATACAGGTCAACATTAGCCTTTTGATATGACTCCCACGCCTCAGTATCCCAAACCTCAATGCGTTTTCCAGCACCGATTACAACTAAATCACGAGTAAGATTTGCATACTCCCTGAGGTTCTCTGGGACGACAACACGACCCTGCTTGTCCACCTCGTCAGATATGGCATCCGCAGTAAAAAGTCTCGAGAAGGCGCGCTTGTTTGGAACTGATGAAGTGCTGATTTTACGGTACATCTTCGCGAATTGCTTGCTTGGCAGAATGTATAGGCATCGCTCTTGACCGCGTGTGATAACTAGCCCCGCTTTTAGCTGGTTTCTGAAGCGCGCAGGGATTATCAACCGACTCTTTTCGTCAAGTTTCGGGGTAAAAGTACCGAGCATCAAATCCATATAATTCTATTATACACCACTTCCCTCCACTTGTTAAACTGACACACCAAAAACTTTGCGGCTACGCTAGTCACCCCGCGCCCGCACACACCCCGCGGCGCAACCCACTTGCTGTCTGCCCATCGAATTCAAGTGTCCGAAATGCGATTTACAAGTTTACGAGCCATAATGGACAACTTGTTGTATATTTTTGGCGACAAACGCAGAAAATCGAGCGATGAGCGATGATTTACGCCCTCCAAGCCGAACGGCGAAAC
>JAISRT010000040.1 GCA_031273495.1 Candidatus Ancillula kalotermitis
CCCCCCTGGACCCTCGGGACAAGCCCAAGGGTGACACAATAGGTCAAACTCGCTTGCGAGTTCGGCAAATAAGCGGAAGGAGAGCTCGGCGTCCACCCGCGCTAGCGCGCGGGACCCTGAGAAGCACCCGCCCGCCCGCGAGCGCAGCGGTTCTTCCTCTCGAAGTTAAATTTGTTATGAATAGCACTTACTGAATTCGTCAGGGCGGCTTCGCCGCCCTGCGAATGAAGTTAGTGCTATACTAGTGATATTGCAGGAGACTACTGACTTTGAACAGATGGCGATCCGAAAGGAAAAGCGCCGTAGAATTGTTGCGAACTCCGATTTAGCTGGCGGTGCGTACCCCGTCCAACTTGAAATTACATCGTCTATTCGTGCGGTCCGCGAGAAATACGCTGACTTGAACGCTGGTGAGGAGACGCAGGATGTTATTGCGCTTGCTGGCAGGGTTGTATTCTTGCGGGATGCGGGTAAACTCGTGTTCGTGATGCTGCAGTCTGGTGAGGGTGAACGTTTGCAGTTGATGCTTAATGCGCGCGAGTTAATGTCGCATTCTGGTGTCGAAGATGAAGACAGGGTTAACGGCGCAGGTGTTCAATTGGATGAAGGTGGCGCCTCGCTAAAGTGTTTTAAGCGCAGTGTTGATCTTGGGGACCATCTTTTCGCGCAGGGGAGGGTAATTAGCTCAAAAACTGGTGAGCTCTCGATTCTAGTTCAAGATTGGCGCCTCGCTTCGAAGGCACTGCGTCCACTTCCAGTTCTGCATAAAGAGCTCAATGAAGAGTCACGGGTTCGTCGGCGGTATGTTGACTTGATAGCACGGCAAGAGGCACGAGATATGGTGCGGACACGGGCGAAAGTGGTCAAATCGTTGCGCAGAAACTTTGACGAGCATGGGTTCATCGAGTTAGAAACCCCAATGTTGCAGACAATCCATGGAGGTGCATCGGCGCGGCCGTTTCAGACGCATATTAACGCCTTCGACATAGACCTCTACTTGCGGATTGCGCCCGAGTTGTATCTGAAGCGTGCAGTTGTAGGCGGCGTGGAGAGAGTGTTCGAGATTAACAGAAACTTCAGAAATGAGGGTGCCGACTCGTCGCACTCACCAGAGTTCGCAATGCTCGAGGCGTATGAGGCTTACGGGGACTATAATAGTATTGCTGACCTGACAAAGAACCTGATTCAACAGGCAGCGCTTGACGTGTTTGGTTCGCTTCGGGTTGAAATTGGTGCGGATAACGATGAGCCTGAAATATACTCGTTCGAAGACGACCAGTGGTCCTTCATAACTATGCACACTTCGCTGACTGACGCACTACGGGAACTTGGTGAAAACGTTGAAATTACGCCAGAAACTGAGCTCGACGAGTTGCTGCGCCTGGCAAAAAATGCTGGACTAGAGAAGGACATTCTGGGTAAAGATGAACAAGGACGACCACTACCTGCGCCCACACAAGGCAAACTGGTTGAACTACTCTGGGAGCATTATGTCGGCGACCACCTCTACAAGCCTACATTTGTCCGTGATTTTCCAGTGGAGACGTCCCCACTAGTGCGGAATCATCGCGAAACACCAGGACTAGTCGAGAAGTGGGATCTTTATGTGCGCGGTTTCGAACTAGCGACGGGGTATTCTGAGCTTGTTGACCCAGTTATTCAGCGTGAACGGCTAGTTGAGCAGTCGAAGGCGGCGGCGGCAGGCGATGTAGAAGCGATGCAACTTGACGAAGATTTTCTTGAAGCGCTTGAATTCGGGATGCCACCTACGGGTGGAATGGGCATGGGGCTCGACCGATTGCTTATGGCGCTGACTGGGAAGGGTATTCGTGAAACAATTACATTCCCGCTCGTGAAGCCGACTTCAGCTCCACCCGCCTAAAAACACCGTTTTCACACCAAGTTCACTAACCTCTCGCATACATTCATCACTCTCAGCTTTCGTGCAGTCAAGTGTTAAATAGAAGCTGTAGATGTTCTCCATGCCCTTAATCGGACGCGAATACAGTGTAGTGATATTGATTCTGCGCTCATTGATGACGGCTAGTATTTCAAATAGACAGCCTTGACGCTCAGTGTCTGGAATGACAACCCACAAATTATGCTCACTGCGCAGATCAGGAAGGAATAAATCCGCTCGGCTAGCGTTAAATAATAACATAAACTGTGTAGCGGCGTTGTCGTAGTCTTGAACCAGCTCCTTATAAACATTAAGGTGCCCAAAATAGTGCGTGCCGTGGGGGACTAACGCCAGGTCAGTGCCACTCAAATTGGTGGCGGCGGCGGAATTGGAAAGCGCGGGGACCTCGATTACTTGTTCACTCTCAATAAAGTTTCGGCACTGCTTCAAGGCGTGTGGGTGTGCACTAATCGTTTTAGGAGTGCCAGGTTGCAACTGCACAGCGTCAAATCTCACGGGCAGCCAGAGCATATCGAATATTTGCACAGTATCATACTTAAGCAGCAGGTCTGTGGTCTCTCCGACAAACCCTTCGACCGTGTTTTCAAGCGCGACGACTGCAAAATCTACCTCATCGCGGTTCATAGCGTCAAAGATTTGAGTAGCACTCTTCATGGGCGTCATATTCACCGACACCTGTCCAAAATGTCTACGAAAAATGTTGGCAGCCTCGAACGAAAAGGACCCATCTGGGCCAAGGTATGCCAACTTCAGCTCAGTATTTCCGGTATTAACTATCCTATAAATCTCTTCATCCTCCCGATTCCTTCAGTCAAGTCGTCCTCACCTAGTGCGTAACTCAATCGAATATGATCTTCAATCCCAAATGCATCCATAGGCACGACAGCAACATTTATCTCGTTCAGCAGTATCATCGCTAGTTCTTGCGCCGACTCCGCCACTACTTGTGAACTGCCCAGCGGAGTGTTTAAGGCGCGGGACACATTGACGAAGGCGTAGAATGCACCTTGAGGTTTAATCACGTCAAATGCTGTAATCTCAGACAAGAGCGCATAAATCAATTCCGCACGCTTCGCGAACTGGTCCCGCATTTTGTGCAACTCAACTTTTCTACCCGAATTATACGCGTTAAGTGCTTCAAGTGCAGCAAACTGACCGATATTGTTAGTGTTCGAACTCAGGTGGCTCTTTAATTTCTTGGCATTGCGCACTATTTTTTCCGGCCCAGCGAGCCATCCGATCCTCCAGCCAGTCATAGCAGATGATTTCGCGACGCCATTGATAATAATCACGTTCTCCCTAAGTTCTGGCACAGTTTCAAGTATATGTGGTGCAGTGTCAAAGCCTTTTTCTTGCCGCCTCTTGAGCACATCGGAGTAGATTAAATACTCGTAGATTTCGTCCGCAATCACCCATATGCCCTTCAGCCTGCACCATTCGCCAATCTCCCGAAGCTCATCCTCAGAGTATATTGCGCCCGTAGGGTTCGAGGGTGAGTTCAAAATCAGTAGTTTAGTTTTAGTGGTACAATTCGCTTCTAATTGGGCAACACTCACCTTATAAGAACATTCTTGGGCACCAAGGACTTCTACACATTTAGCACCAAAATACGCAATCAACTCCTGGTATGTTAACCAAGCAGGGCACGCAATCAGCACCTCATCTCCAGGGTCGAGCGTCACGGCGAGGCTCAGAAACACCGCTTCCTTTCCGCCATTGGTCACGACGACATCTTCTGCTGTAAACGTAGCACCGCTGGCTAGTTTCTGTTCTTGGTTTATCTGCAGTGCCACTGCCTCGCGAAGTTCGGGGAGTCCTGCGGCTGGAGTGTATTTCTGCGCAGCGGGGTTCCTTGCGGCGTCGGTGGCGGCATCTACAATAAAACTCGGTGTCGCGAAGTCTGGTTCACCTGCAGCAAACGATATTACTGGGCGTCCTTGCGCCTTCAACTTTTTGGCAAGTGCGTCAATTTCGAGCGTTGCAGACGGTTTTATCGCGTTCGTCGCGCGTGAGTTCTCTAGTGTCATATCACTATTATACATCATCTAAGTCAAATTATGCTACACTATTGATATGGCGGAAAAAGAAGTTATGCTCGATGTCAAGGATTTAACGAAGTCCTTTAAGGTTCCTACTGAGAAAGCATCAGGGATGAAACAGGCGTTGCTCAACGTATTCAAGGGTGTTAAGGGCTTCCGCAAGTTCGAAGTGCTCAAAGGAATTAACTTTCAAGTCGAGCGCGGTGACTTCTTCGGGATTGTTGGAAGGAATGGTGCGGGCAAGTCTACGACCCTGAAGTTAATATCGCAAATATACACACCAGATTCAGGTAGCGTTGAAATACACGGGTCGCTAGTGCCATTTATTGAACTCGGTGTAGGATTTAACCCTGAACTGACGGGACGCGAAAACATATACATGAACGGTGCACTCCTTGGCTTTTCAGAGGCGGAAGTCGACCAAATGTATGACGATATTGTTGAGTTTGCCGAGTTACATGATTTTATGGACCAGAAATTGAAGAACTACTCGTCGGGGATGCAGGTGCGCTTAGCGTTCAGCATTGCGATTAAGGCGGACGCGGACATACTTGTGCTTGATGAAGTCCTTGCGGTCGGCGATGAAGCGTTCCAGAGGAAGTGTAACAACTATTTTAAAAGGCTCAAGTCGGCGAAAAAAACTGTCGTTTTGGTCACACACTCTATGGACGCGGTGAAGCAGTTCTGCAATAAGGCGATACTCATAAACGAAGGACAAATCGTAGCGCAGGGTAATCCTGAAGAGGTGGCTAACGAATATTCGCTCCTCAATCTGCAAGAAAATGTTTTTAACGAATCCGAAAATGGTTTGGGCACTGAGCCGACAAAAACCCCTATTAAAGACCTGGAACTCCGACTACTCTCTGGCAGCAGCATTGACTCCGATTCTGAGTTACGCTTCGTAGTGGAGTATGAAAACGAGGACGACTTCGACACATATGTTGCATTTTCCCTACTCGACCCCGACGTCAAGTTCAATATGATTTACAATGATAACACTATGGATACACCTTGTAGAGGACGCGGTAAGCACAGGTGTGTGTATTCAGTCAAGTTGCCGATGTTGAATCAACGCATCTATACGCTTTCTGCAGTGGTGCGGAATATGGAACATGAGAACATATCGTTCTTCCCGAATAATAAAGTCAGTTTCACCTATACCCGTGACGACGTCAAGTCTGAGCGCGAGAAGGATGCTGCATACGGGCTGATATCGAACCAAGGAGGCGTCTGGGAAGTGGATTAGCATCCTGTTGTGGACCCTCGGGACAAGCCCAAGGATGACATGGGACGGCAGCTCGCTACGCTGGGATGACAATAGGAGGGTGGCGTGGTGTGCTCAATGGACCCTCGGGACAAGCCCAAGGGTGACAGAATGGGTCAAACTCGCTTGCGAGTTTGGCAATTGGCGGAAGAGGGGTGTCGCGTCCACCCGCGCACACCCCGCGCACCATCCACACTAGCGGCGGACAGCGTAGCGAATAGGCGTTGATTCATTCGGCGCCGTCAATGAGCGGAGTGTGATTGAGAAGTGTGAAACACTTCGAGGTCCGCGCCGGAAAGCGACGATATAGCGAGCGTAGTGAGCGTAGTGAGCGCTGAGGAGCGAGGCTCAAAGCGTGAGCAGCGGTACATCCTTCCTCAAACACACTATCAGCTTTGCCATGTCATTCTTGGGCTTGTCCCGAGAATCTACGCTAATCGCTCGATTTTCTGCGTTTGTCGCCAAAAATATACAACAAGTTGTCCATTGTGGCTCGTAAACTTGAAAATTGGACGGCCGCTCGCTACGCTGGGCACGAGTTATTCCGTAGGAAAATTTGCGAATGAAGTCAAATAAGGTCAAACTCGCTTGCGAGTTTGGCAAATAAGCGGAAGGAGAGCTCGAGAGGAGAGCGCAGCGGTTCTTCCTCTCGAAGTTAAATCTGTTATGAATAGCACTTACTGAATTCG